>NZ_JALFPR010000031.1:0-11183 GCF_022785585.1 Oliverpabstia sp.
ATCAGGGAATCTCCGAATATGGTATGACTCCGGTCGGAAAGTGTAGTCTCCCGTATATTACCTATGATAATCCGGTGGAAGTCCGCGGAGAGATCTATCGAAAACAGATTGCAGAGTATGTTGAGAGATACAGCAAGGAACTCGAAGGTATCGTATGTGGTGAGTACAGTGTTGCCATGGAGACAGAGGCTGTTCTGGAAGCAAAAGCGTTAAAGGGCAGAATAGAAGTGTGCTGCATGGATGAAAACCACATCGTATCCGGGCAGTACAAACTGACACATATCCGCCAGGATGAGCAGAAAATCGCGCAGTGTGCGATGGAGCGTATGCTGGATAAATTGATTGGAAACACCGGAGAGGAAAAAGACTATCTGATTCCGGGGATCTTTATGGAGAAGATCATTTCTGAAAAAGAATAAAAGTGTGAAAAGACAGACTAGAGCCGGATATCCGACCTGGTCTGTCTTTCTATAAAAATGACATTTTGTAAGAATCAGCTTACTGGCAGAAGAAAGATACGATTATTTTATTACAGTAAAGTTGAAAATAATATGTATTAAAATTAAGTATAATAAATAAAAAATAAAGTATATTGAAATGTTTGAAAAAAGCATATAAAAATATGATATAGTATAATAAAAGAAATACGAGAATAAAAAGTTATAAGGAGGAATCGCATGTTTGGTTTTTCATGTGCGGAATGGACAATTCCCAATATTTTGATTAGAATCGTAGTTTCCATGATACTTGGATGTGTGATCGGTCTGGACAGAGGATTGAAAAAACGTGGAGCAGGAACAAAGACGAATACGATCGTATGTCTGGGAGCAACGCTGGTTATGTTGACGGCGCAGTATATGGAGGTATATTTTCCTGGAAAATCGGATCTTTCGCGTATGGCATCGCAGGTGATCAGCGGGGTAGGATTTCTTGGAGTAGGAACCATCATTGTGTCCGGGCATCAGGTGAGGGGACTGACAACTGCGGCAAGTTTATGGGCATGTGCATGCGTTGGTCTTGCAGTGGGGATCGGGTTTCTGGATGGTGGAGTTATCATTACGGTGTGTGTACTGATTTCCCTTCACGTGCTTCCACGTCTGGAAAAATATTTTTTTCGGCGCAGTAAATATTTATCCGTCTATGTGGAACTGGAAACCAATGGAAGCATTTCTGAATTTTTGGAAAAACTTCAGGAGAATCAGATACAGGTAGATACTATGGATGTAATAAAGGGGAAAACGAAGAAAACACCATGCGCTCTGCTGTTGACTCTGCGGTTGCCTACTGCATACAAAAGTACATATGTGGAACAATTGGAAGAGATTCCGGGTGTTAACAGCGTAGACATTATCTGATAATGTACTGGTATTGTAAGAGTAAGAACATGGGGCAGCTACGGACAAAAATGAAATGAGGTTTTAACGATATTACAGACAATAGTATTGATTTCTCACAGCACAGAGTGGTATGGGTGTAGATGAGGCACTGGACAGTGCACAGGAAAATGTAGAATTTACCATGAGTTCGAATTAAACAGTAACAGCTAACAATAGTCTTTTCATGCTTTATCATCCTTAAAAAATATGTAGAAAACAGAACAGGACAGATGTCAGCACTTGTATTTGCCCGGTTCTTTAGATATGTTTTACAGAAGTTTAGATTCTTTTTATTTTCACCCCGCAAAATTTATGTTAGTATATAATCATCTGCGAAAATCGGCGTTGACACCGGATGATCTTGGTGTTGGCGCCGTATGTTTTATGGTGGTTTATCATGAAAACAGCGAAGCAAAAGAAAGGAAAGAAGAACATGCTTCAAATCCAACACATTCGAAAAGAATATAAAACAGGAAAACTGGTTCAGAAAGCCCTGGATGATGTCAGTCTGAATCTGAGGGATAATGAATTTGTTGCGATTCTCGGGCCCAGTGGTTCAGGAAAGACCACACTGTTAAATATTATCGGCGGGCTGGATCGTTACGGCAGCGGGGATCTGATCATCAACGGGATTTCCACGAAAAAATACAAAGACCGGGACTGGGATTCCTACCGAAATCATACGATCGGATTTGTCTTCCAGAGTTATAATCTGATTCCGCATCAGACACTGCTCGCCAATGTTGAGCTGGCGCTGACCATCTCCGGCGTGGGAAAAGCGGAGCGAAGAAGAAGAGCGAAAGAAGCCCTGGAAAAAGTAGGTCTGGGAGAACAGATTGAAAAACGACCGGGCCAGCTGTCGGGCGGACAGATGCAGCGAGTGGCAATCGCCAGAGCATTGGTCAATGATCCGGAGATTCTGCTTGCGGATGAGCCGACCGGAGCACTGGACAGTAATACCAGTGTACAGGTTATGGATCTGCTGCGGGAGGTGGCGAAAGACCGCCTGGTTGTGATGGTTACCCATAACCCGGAACTGGCGGAACTTTATGCCACAAGAATCGTCAATCTGCGGGATGGAAAGATCCGTTCGGATACAAATCCCTATGAGGTGGATGAGGCAGCACTGTCTCCGCCGGAACATAAAAATATGGGAAAATCTTCGATGTCATTTCTGACAGCTCTGGCACTGAGTTTTAATAACTTAAAGACCAAAAAGGCCAGAACCCTTCTGACTTCCTTTGCCGGATCGATCGGTATCATCGGTATCGCGCTGATCCTGGCACTGTCAAATGGTGTCAATGCTTATATCCAGTCGGTGGAAGAAGAAACGTTATCGGAATATCCACTGGAGATCCAGAGTACCGGGTTTGACCTGACTTCCATGATGACGATGAACATGGGGACAGATGATAAAGACGCGGAGAAAGAAGACGACGATCAGGTCAATGTCGTGCAGATGATCACAAATATGTTCTCCACGATGGACTCCAATGACCTGAAATCGCTGAAAAAATATCTGGATGATCATGAAAAGAAAGTCAGCAAATACGCAAAATCCGTGGAATACAGTTACAGCGCAACACCGCAGATCTTTCGACTGGACAAAGATAGAGATAAGATTCGTCAGGTTAATCCGGACAAATCCTTTGCTTCTCTGGGGCTTGGTTCTTCGTCGAGTGCAAATAGTATGATGTCCTCGATGATGAGCACAGATGTGTTTTATGAGATGCCGAGAGAGGAGAATCTGTATAAAAACCAGTATGATGTAAAAGCAGGTCGCTGGCCGGAAAGTTATGACGAATGTGTGGTAGTTATGACTGCGGACGGAAGTATCAGCGATTTTCTCTTGTACACACTGGGACTCAGAGATGCTATGGAACTTGACGATATGATTGAACAGTTTATGAAGGATGAAGATGTGGATACTCCGGATAATATCGGCACATACCGTTATGAGGATATTCTGGGAACCACCTTTAAACTGGTCAATGCTTCGGATTATTACAGCTATGACAGTGAATACAAGGTCTGGAAAGACAAATCGGATAATAATAAATATATGAAAAAACTGGTGAAAAACGGGGAAGACCTGAAAGTGGTCGGTATCGTGCAACCATCGGAGGATGTCAACGGAGCCCTGCTTCGAACCGGTATCTATTATCCGGCAGAGCTGACTGATCATGTGATCGAGGAAGCGAAAAACAGTAAAATCGTAAAAGATCAGATGAAAAATGAAGATATTGATGTCTTTACCAATGAAGAATTTGGTAAAGAATCGGATAATGATTTTGATATGGGATCCCTCTTTAAGATCGATGAGGATAAACTGCAAAATGCATTTAAATTTGATGAAAATGTCATGGCAAATGCAATGGCAGGAAGCTCGGATCTCTCAGATGCATTTTCCGTCGATCCGAATACACTGGATCTTTCGGGCATGCTGGATCTGAGTGCCATTAATATTTCGCTTCCGGAAGCACCGGATCTGTCGCTCGGTAATCTGATGAGTGGAATCAAGATCCAGGCATCCAGTGAAGATGTGAGCAAACTTACTACGACTTTGTTAACTGGTTATCGTGACTATGCAAAAGAACACCCGGAAGCAGATTATTCAGGTCTGGGAGAGAACTTTATCGGTTATCTGAATACAGAAAAAGCACAGGAAATTCTGAAAAATAATATCAAAGACATCATCGAAGCGAGCGGTTCTGTCGAAGTATCAAAAGAAGAACTGCAGCAGCTGATCAAAGATATCATGACCGGATTTCAGAAGTATGCCCAGGAAAAGGGCTATACGGATATAACGAAGCTGGATGAATACCTGACGGAATATCTCCAGACAGAAGAATGCCAGCAGATCCTGACTGCCTGGGCAGAGAAAAATATTCATATTAACGGAAATGTCAATATCACAAAAGAACAGCTGGAAAAACTTTCGAAGGAGCTGCTGGAAGGATATGAAGCCTATGTACAGGAAAACGGTTACCCGGATCCGGCGAAAATGGGTGAGTACTTTATGGATTATCTGGGAACAGACAGCGCGAAGCAGGAACTTTCTGCAGGGCTTATGAAGATGATCGACACGAAGGGTGTGGAAGAACAGATATCCACGGCAATCGGAACCTATATGCAGAGTGCATTTTCTTCTTATGGAAATACTCTGTCACAGGCACTGGGAACGCAGATTTCGAAAGCGATGGGGCAGATAATGACACAGATCGCCGGAGGGATGGAACAAGTCATGACTCAGACGATGCGTCAGCTGGGAGAGAATCTGCAGAATGCATTTTCTATTGATGCGGATGCATTTACCGGGGCATTTGATATAAGCATGGATGGAGAAGAACTGACCGAACTGATGATGTCCATGGGAAATACCGGAAGTACAACGTATGATTCGAACCTGCAGAAACTCGGGTATGCAGATAAGGCAGAACCGAGTGGTATCTCAATCTATCCGAAAAACTTCGAGAGCAAGGAACAGATCGTGCATCTGCTGGATGATTATAACAGTAAGATGGAAAGAGAAGGAAAAGACGAGCAGGTGATCAGCTACACAGATATGGTCGGAACGCTGATGTCCTCGGTGACGGATATTGTTGATATTATCAGTTATGTGCTGATTGCGTTTGTGGCGATCTCACTGGTGGTTTCTTCGATCATGATCGGAGTGATTACTTATATCAGTGTGCTGGAACGCCGGAAAGAAATCGGTATCCTGCGGGCAATAGGAGCATCTAAAGGAAATATTTCCCAGGTGTTCAATGCGGAAACCTGTATCATCGGTCTGTGTGCAGGTCTGATAGGTATCGGTCTGACACTGTTACTTCTGATCCCGGGCAATGCCCTGATTCACAAACTGGCAGATACCACTGCTGTCAGTGCATCCCTGCCGGTGATTCCGGCACTTATCCTGATCGTGCTGAGCGTATTTCTTACGTTTATCGGTGGACTGATCCCGTCGAAGAAAGCGGCAAAGAGTGATCCGGTGACGGCACTGAGAAATGACTAAGTGGATTGATGAAAACCTGAGTGTAATCAGTCAGTTCAATAGAGCCGGTATTTCTTATCAAAATATAAGAATACTGGCTCTTTTTAGATTTCATTCCGCCCCATAAGATGTTATAATGTATCTCATGAAAAATCAGATTATATGTCACAGAAAAAGGAGAAATATAAATGGAATACAAAACACTTGGAAAAACCGGATTAAAGGTTTCCCGCATGGGATTTGGCGGGATTCCGATTCAGAAGATCGATGAAGAGGGAACAAGAAAGCTGTTGCAGGATATGGTAAAGCGGGGAATCAATTACATCGACTCTGCACGGGGCTACACTGTCAGTGAACAGTATATCGGCTACGGTCTGGAAGGAATCCGGGATCAGTTCGTGCTGGCGACAAAATCCATGGCGAGAACAAAAGAAGCGATGGCATCAGATATCGAGACGAGTCTTCGGAATTTCCGCACAGGCTATATTGATCTGTATCAGGTACATAATCCGAGTATGGAACAGCTGGATCAGGTGATCGGAGAAGGTGGGGCACTGGAAGCACTGCTGGAGGCGAAAAACGCTGGAAAGATCGGACATATCGGAATCACGGCGCATTCCACGGAAGTTTTTGAGCGTGCGCTGACCCTGGACTGGGTGGAGACGATTATGTTTCCTTATAATATTGTGGAACAGCAGGGGGCTGAACTGATTCGTCGGTGTGGAGAGAAAAACATCGGATTTATTGATATGAAACCACTGGCAGGAGGTGCCATCGAAGACGGAACTCTGGCACTCCGTTATGTATGTTCCAACCCGGATGTGACGATAACTATTCCTGGTATGGCAGAGATTCGGGAACTGGAAGAGAATCAGAAAGCCTGTGAGAATCAGGAACCGCTGACGAAGGAAGAAGAGGAAAAGATTCAGGCAGTCCGTGACCAGCTGGGAACGGATTTTTGTCGTCGTTGTAATTACTGTGCACCTTGCAGCGTAGGAATCCAGATTCCAAGTGTTTTCTTGTTTGCCGGTTATCTGCAACGTTATGATCTGGAGCAGTGGGCCAGAGATCGATACAGTACCTTAAAAGTAAAAGCTTCTGCCTGCATCGGCTGTGGCAAATGCGAACCACGCTGTCCATACCACCTGCCGATCCGGGAAAAACTGAAGATCTGTGCAGCTGATTTTGGGGAATAGAGAGAGAATCAGATTACGGTGAAGGAGAAAAATTATGACACGACGGGAAAGAGAAGTAACTGATATCAATGATATATTACAGATCATCGACGAAACAAAGATCCTGCATCTGGGTTTGTCTGATGAGGGATGGCCTTATGTGGTGCCGATGAATTATGGATATGAATATGTGGACGGAAAGCTGACGTTTTATCTCCATGGTGCCACCAAAGGGTACAAATTTGATGTTCTGGAGAAGAATCCAAAAGTCTCATTTGCTCTGGAGACAGATATGATTCCGTTTGAGGGAAAGGTAGCCTGCCAGTACGGGATGGCATACCGGAGCGTGATGGGACGCGGATATGGAACCCTGGTGGCGGATGTGGAAGAAAAGGAAAAAGCACTGTCCCTGTTGATGAAACAGCAGACGGGAAAGGACTTTACCTTTGATGAGAAACTGGTATCAATTGTGAATGTAATCCGTATTGATGTGAAAGAATTTACTGCAAAGGAGAGAAAACTTCCGGCAGCGATGCAGCAGGATTCCTGAAAATAATTGAATTATTGCAGGTTACAGAGAAAGATTCATTGTTACCGGGAACGGAGTGAACAGTAACACTTAATCCAAAGCACTGGTATATTATGCAGAATAGATATGGAATTCGAGTTGAAATTATGATAAACTAAACTGTAATGTTTTGTCAGTTTTTGTAGTTGTATCTATTACGGTTATGATTTGATAAAACAATCGATCTAAAAGGTCGCAGACACAGCTGTGATGGAGTAGCGGCAGTGTCAGAAAAACAGATGAGGAGTGAAGACATGATAGCACTGATTGATTACGATGCGGGAAATATGAAAAGCGTGGAAAAAGCTCTGCAGCTGATAGGAGAGGATGTGCTGGTGACCAGAGATCCGAAAGAGATTCTGGCTGCGGATAAAGTGGTGTTACCGGGTGTGGGTAGTTTTGGAGATGCGATGGAAAATCTGCACCATTTCGGGTTGGTACCCGTGATTCACCAGGTAGTTCAGGAGCAGACTCCGTTTTTGGGAATCTGTCTGGGACTGCAGCTTCTGTTTGAAAAAAGTGAGGAGAGTCCGGGCGTGGAGGGCCTTGGCATCTTAAAGGGAGAGATTCTTCGGATTCCTGCGGCAGAAGGGCTAAAGATCCCTCATATGGGCTGGAATAATATCCGATTTCCGAATAAAGGACGGTTGTTTGCGGGAGTTCCGGAAGATGCATATGTGTATTTTGTACATTCCTATTATCTGAAAGCACAGGATGAAAAAATTGTGACTGCGACAACCGAATATGGTACCCATATCCATGCTTCTGTGGAAAGCGGCAATCTGTTTGCCTGCCAGTTCCATCCGGAGAAAAGTTCCCATGTGGGCTTGCAGATTTTGAAAAATTTTGCAAAACTGGAAGGAAAAGGAGGACGATAAGATGCTGACAAAAAGAATTATTCCATGTCTGGATGTAAATAATGGAAGAGTAGTAAAGGGCGTGAACTTTGTCAATCTTCAGGATGCAGGTGATCCGGTGGCAGTAGCGAAAGCGTACGACGAGGCCGGTGCAGATGAAGTTGTTTTTCTGGATATCACAGCATCTTCGGATCATCGTAATACAGTGGTAGATATGGTGCGGAAAGTCGCGGCTAACGTATTTATTCCTTTTACCGTAGGAGGCGGTATCCGCACGGTGGATGATTTTCGGTTGCTTTTGCGTGAAGGAGCAGACAAGATTTCCATCAATTCTTCTGCGATAAACCGCCCGGAACTGATTCATGAAGCAGCCTTAAAGTTCGGAAGTCAGTGCGTAGTAGTTGCTATTGATGCAAAGCAGCGGGCAGACGGCTCAGGATGGAATGTCTATAAAAACGGTGGTCGGATCGATGTGGGTCTGGATGCTGTGGAATGGGCAAAAAAAGCAGAAGCCCTGGGAGCAGGAGAGATTCTTCTCACCAGTATGGACGGAGATGGCACAAAAGCAGGATACGATCTGAAACTGACCCGTGCGATCGCAGATGCAGTATCCATTCCGGTTATTGCTTCCGGTGGTGCGGGCTCGCTGGAGCACTTTTATGACGCATTGACAGAGGGCGGTGCAGATGCTGCACTGGCAGCGTCTCTGTTCCATTACAAAGAACTGGAGATCCGGGAAGTAAAGGAATATCTTCGGGACAGAGGACTTCCGGTTCGTCTGTAAAGATATCGGAAATATAAAAAAATACGTAACTGTTCAGTATCTTCACAGCTACGAAAATACAAGTGTGCGTGGAAATCCGGTAAAATTCGGATACAGGAAGATTGCCATTACACACACAGGAGAGGAGGAGGGCGTATGCCTCCGATTTCAGGAGCATGGGCAAAAGCCCTGGAAGGGGAATTTCACAAACCCTATTATAAAAAACTATTTGAAACTGTGGGAAAAGAATATGCAACCCATCAGATTTTTCCGGCGGGAGATGATATTTTTAATGCGTTTCATTTTACACCGCTGGATCAGGTGAAAGTAGTGATTCTCGGACAGGATCCGTACCACGGAGACGGACAGGCGCACGGGCTTTGTTTTTCGGTAAAACCGGATGTGGAGATTCCTCCTTCACTGGTGAATATCTACAAAGAACTGGAAGATGATCTTGGATGTTATATCCCAAACAACGGATATCTGGAAAAATGGGCAAGACAGGGTGTTCTGATGTTAAACACAGTTCTGACCGTACGTGCTCATCAGGCAAATTCCCATCGGGGGATCGGCTGGGAAGAATTTACCGATGCGGCAATTCGGGTGTTGGCGGCGCAGGATCGCCCGATGGTTTTTATCCTCTGGGGCAAACCGGCTCAGAGTAAAAAATCCATGCTTGACCCGGACAAACATCTGATTCTGGAGGCTCCTCATCCCAGTCCGCTATCCGCTTACCGGGGATTTTTTGGAAGTAAGCCGTTCAGTAAGACAAATGCTTATCTGACAGCACATGGTCTGGAGCCGATTGACTGGCAGATCGAGAATAGGTAGTCCGGCTATAGAAGACAGATCAGGTATTTGCCGGGATTTTTCCATGAAAGCCGGAAAAACCGAAAAAGAGATAAAGCAGGAGTAAATGATGAGTGAGAAAAATGGATTAGTGAAAAACGCCTCATTTCTGATGATGGCGACTTTGATCTCCAGGGTGATCGGTCTTTTGTATCGAAGCCCTCTGGGGGTTGTGCTGGGAACGGTAGGACTTGGATATTATGGATATGCGAATAACGTGTATGTTATTTTGCTTCTGATTTCTGCCTACAGTATTCCGATGGCAGTATCGAAGGTCGTATCGGAACGTCTGGCACTGAAACAATATCGAAATGCCCAGAAAGTCTTTCATGGGGCGTTATTATATGCAATGATCGTGGGTGGAGTGGCAGCTCTGGTTGCCTTTTTCTTTGGTAATTATCTGCTTCCGGTCAATCAGCAGCAGGCACTTCTGGCTTTGCGGATGCTGGCGCCGACAATTTTCTTTTCAGCAATTCTTGGCGTTATGCGTGGATATTTTCAGGCGCACAGCACGATGATGCCAACCTCGATCTCTCAGATTCTGGAGCAGATCGCCAATGCGATCGTCAGTATTCTGGCGGCATGGCTGTTGATCAAGAAGTTTGCAGTGGACGAGGAGACGCATGCGATTTATGGTGCAGCCGGTGGTGCGATGGGTACCGGAGCCGGTGTGCTGACCGGTCTGGCATTTATGTTGATCGTCTATGTGGCAAACCGGAAAACAATCCATAAAAAGATCGCCAGAGATAAACATACACAGGAAGAGTCCATGGTGGGCGTTATGAAGATCATTTTCCTGATGGTAACGCCGATTATTTTCAATACTTTTGTATACAATGCCAGCAGTTATCTGGATTCCAAGATTTTCTCGGATATCCTGAATATGAAAGGCATCGCTGCAAAAGTAGTCAGTGGTCAGTGGGGAGAATACAGTAATTACTACATTACGCTGATCAATATTCCGCTGGCACTTTCAAGTGCCACTTCCTCTGCAATGATGCCGGAGATTGCAACGAGATTTATCAAAAATGAGTATAAAGAGGCAAATGAAAAGATCAACGAGGGAATCCAGCTGACGATGTTTTTGTGTATCCCGGCAGCAGTCGGTTTGGCTGTGCTGGCGTTTCCAATCACAAAAGTGCTGTTTCCATCCAGTGGAACACTGTCGGGACAGCTGCTTTTAGCAGGTTCCATAACGGTTATTTTCTCCGCACTGTCTACGATTACGAACGGAGTGTTGCAGGCAATCGGTAAAGCGAGAATTCCGCTTCGAAACTCTGCGATTTCTCTGGTGCTGAATGTGATCACTGTGGCGGTATGTTCTTTTGCAGCTCCACAGATGGGCGTGTTCTCTGTATTGATCGCCAGTCTGGTATTTGCAGTCGCCATGTGTGTATTAAATGCCATGTCCCTGAAAAAATATCTGGGTCACAAGAACGATTTTGTCAACGGTTACGGAAAACCACTGGCAGCGGCAGCAGGTATGGGTGTTGTGGCATGGATCGTATATTACGGACTACATCTTCTGGTGCCGATCCGTATCGTGTGTCTGGGTGTTTCTGTAATTCTGGCAGCACTGGTATATCTGATTTTGTATGTGA
>NZ_JALFPR010000049.1:0-2308 GCF_022785585.1 Oliverpabstia sp.
GTTTTTGCAAAAGTAAAGCGATCGAAATTGTTCTGTTATGAAGTATCGTGTTCCGGAAAAACGGCAGAAACTGCCTGGAAAAGAAAAGTATCGGGGCAACAGGATTTGAACCTGCGACCTCACGGCCCCCAGCCGTGCGCGCTACCAAGCTACGCCATACCCCGACAAAACTGATTTATACATGATAGAGACTATTATATGCATTATAATGGGTTTTGTCAATAATTATTTGATTTTTAAAATTGCTTTAAAAATCGATAAAATTCATTCTGATAAAACTTTATCATAGAAACCCGTTGACAATCTGTCTGCTTCTATGGTAGAATTTAACTTGTAAATGGCGTAGAAGAGGAAGAGTACAGAGGATTCGGCTTTCAGAGAACTGCTGGATGGTGTGAAGCAGTGAATGAAGAATTTGGAACTGCCCTTGGAGCTGCTGTCTGAACGAAATATATTTCCAGTAGGAACAGACGGAGTACCCCACCGTTATCATGGGGGAGGATATAAGGTGTAGACCCGTATCTGGCAGAGTGCATGAAGTTATTCATGAAAAAGAGTGGTACCGCGTAGGAGATAATCCTTCGTCTCTTGAGAAGAGAGACGGAGTTTTTTTTACGCATTTTTACATATCCATAAAGAAGATAGATGCCAGAGATGTGCAGGGAATCAAATTTAGGAGGACAAGAAACATGATGAATTACAAAAAGTATGTGAGACAGTATTTTATGCCACCGGTAAAATGTATGAAATGGGCAGAAAAAGAGTATGTAGAGAAAGCCCCGATCTGGTGCAGTGTGGATCTGCGAGACGGTAACCAGGCACTTGTGATCCCGATGAGTCTGGAACAGAAAATTGAGTTCTTCAAACTTTTGGTAAAAATCGGATTCAAGGAAATCGAGGTAGGTTTCCCGGCAGCATCTGAAACAGAATATGAATTCTTAAGAGCCTTGATCGAACAGAACCTGATTCCGGAAGATGTAACTATTCAGGTACTGACACAGGCAAGAGAACATATTATCCGCAAGACCTTTGAGGCGGTAAAAGGTGCACCGAGAGCCATCATCCATGTATATAATTCTACATCGCTGAGCCAGAGAGAGCAGGTGTTCCGTAAATCAAAAGAAGAGATTAGAAAAATCGCTGTAGATGGAGCTGCCCTGTTAAAGAAACTGGCAGATGAGACAGACGGAAACTTCCTGTTTGAGTACAGCCCGGAAAGCTTTACCGGAACAGAGCCGGAATATGCACTGGAGGTGTGTAATGCAGTTCTGGATGTATGGAAACCAACACCGGATCAGAAGGCAATCATTAACTTTCCGGTAACAGTAGAACATTCCATGCCGCACGTATATGCAAGCCAGGTTGAGTATATGTGTGATAACCTGAATTACAGAGAAAATGTTATTGTATCTCTTCACCCGCATAACGACAGGGGATGTGGTGTTGCAGATTCTGAGCTGGGACTTCTGGCAGGTGCAGACCGTATCGAAGGAACTCTGTTCGGAAATGGTGAGCGTACCGGTAATGTAGATATCATTACACTGGCGATGAATATGTATGCTCAGGGTGTAGATCCGGAACTTGATTTCTCTGATATGCCAGGCATCTGTGAAAAATACGAAAAATTCACCGGCATGAACGTAGATCCGAGAAGTCCGTACAGCGGATCTCTGGTATTTGCCGCATTTTCCGGTTCCCATCAGGATGCGATCGCAAAAGGAATGCACTGGATCGAAGAAAAAGATCCGGATCACTGGACGGTTCCGTATCTGCCGATAGACCCGAGAGATGTGGGAAGAAGCTATGATGCCAATGTTATTCGTATCAACAGCCAGTCCGGTAAAGGTGGCGTAGGTTATATTCTGGAAACAAAATACGGTCTGAATCTGCCACCAAAGATGCGTGAAGCTATGGGTTACGCAGCGAAAGCAGTATCAGATCATACTCATAAAGAACTTCATCCTGATGAAATTTTTGAACTGTTCAAAGAAACTTTCGAAAATGTCAAAAAACCGCTGGATATTCAGAAAGTACATTTCCAGCAGAACGGACACATCACCACACAGGTTACGTCTTCCTTTGAAGGCCGTGTGATCACTACCGAGGCAGATGGTAACGGACGTCTGGATGCGGTAAGTAATGCACTGAAAAAAGCATATGACATGCAATATACACTGGTTTCCTACACCGAGCATGCACTGGAAATGAGCACAAGTTCAAAGGCAATTGCATACGTGGGTATCCAGAAACCGGATGGATCCCTTTCCTGGGGTGCAGGCGTCGACAGCGACATTATCCGTGCATCTAT
>NZ_JALFPR010000106.1:0-4047 GCF_022785585.1 Oliverpabstia sp.
TGGACCTGAGGGGAATCGAACCCCTGTCCGAAAGCCTATCCATTCAGGCATCTCCCATTACAGTCATTCTTTTGACATTCCCTTAACCCGACGCCGGATGACAGGCTTCAGACCTCAGTAGCTTCATAAATTCTTTTTTCTTCTCAAAGCTTTGAAGAAAAAGTGCCCCGCTAAGTTTGATGCCGGGATCTAAGCTGCGGGAGACTCAGAAACCGACAGCTGCCATTAGGCAGCGTACGCTAAATTTTCGTCTGCGTTTAAATTTAATTTCCAGGTTGGTGACGCAGTCCCAGAGCTGCGAATGGCTTCCCAAACTTCAAAACCCCCGTCGAAACCAGTACAAGCCCTCACATATTATATGAGTATATAAGTTGTATGGTTCGCAGACAGTTTTGTTCATTGCAAATCAAAATTGATCCCGTGAACTGATTTTGATTTGTACTTGTTCTATTATATGTGACATACAGAGTATTGTCAAGACCAGATCCATTGATTTTTCCCTGAGTGAACTACTAATGTTACTGTTCACTCCTGTTCTCCTGGAAGCGTGTCTGAAAAATCATTTCCGCAATCTACAAGCCCCACTTTGTGGGACTCACAGCTCACGAAAAGACTTTTTCAGACACGCTCTAATACAGATTCCGAACCTTGGAATCTCTCTCTGCTTCCCGTCTCTGGTCTTTCTTGGCAATATCCTGTCTCTTATCATACAGTTTTTTTCCTTTTGCAAGGCCAATCTCCACTTTTACCAGGCTCCGGTTAAAATACACTTTTAACGGTACAAGCGTATAACCTTTTTCTGCAATCTTTCCTTTCATTTTACGGATCTCGCTTTTATGAAGCAGCAGTTTTTTTACACGTAACGGATCCCGGTTGAAAATATTTCCTTTTTCGTAAGGACTGATATGCATTCCATAGATATACACTTCTTCATTCTCAATTCTCACAAAAGATTCCTTGATACTGCACTTTCCCATGCGCAGCGATTTTACCTCTGTTCCATGGAGTGCAATACCGGCCTCGTATGTCTCTTCGATAAAATAATCATGATACGCCTTTTTATTGTTCGCGATCAGACGGCTTCCCTTTTCCTTTGCCATTCTTTAATCCTCCCAATCCATGTATTTGTTAAAACAGCTGTTTTCTTCTTTTAAGATAAAGTCAATACTCTTCGTGGACAGATCCACCTGTGATACTTTTACCGTTACTTTCTGACCAAGACGATATGTGTGTCCGGTCTTTTCACCTACCAGACAGTAAGCTTCCTCATCAAACTGATAGTAATCGTCCATCAATGTGCTGATATGCACCAGACCTTCCACCGTATTCGGCAGTTCCACATACAGTCCCCAGCCGGTTACACCGGAGATAATACCCTCATAATTCTGTCCCAGTCTGGTTTCCATATATTCCGCTTTTTTCAGTTTCACGGTCTCACGTTCTACCTCTTCGGCTCTGCGTTCCAGCGTACTGGTCTTATCTGCCACATCCCCGAGAATCTGCGCATAATACATTTTTTTCTCCTGATTCATCCGACCACGGATCGTCTCTTTGATGATCCGGTGGATCTGCAGATCAGGATATCTTCGGATCGGTGAAGTGAAATGACAATAATGCTTAGCTGCCAGTCCGAAATGTCCGCTGCACCCCGTCGTATATCTTGCCTGTTTCATGGAACGAAGGAGCAGTCGGCTGATCAAAGGCTCCGTAGGTTCTCCCTCGATCTCATTCAGAATCTCCTGGACTTCCAGCGGTGTGATTTCTTCATGTGACTTGTGTACCGGAATGTCCTGATTGCGGATAAAAGTCAGTACCTTTTCCATCTTGTCACTGTCCGGATTCTCATGGGTACGGTATAAGAATGGAATCTCACGCTCACAGTATTCTTTTGCCACTGTTTCATTGGCAAGAAGCATAAAATCCTCAATGATCTTTGTAGCTACATTCTGCTCATACGCTTTGATCTCCACCGGTCTTCCCATCTCATCCAGAAAGACTTTACACTCCGGAAAATCAAAATCAATAGAGCCACGGTTACTTCTCTTTTTGCGAAGGATCGCAGACAGCTCTTTCATATGATGAAACAGCGGCACAAAATCCTGATATTCTCTCCGGAGATCCCCATCGCCCTCCAGAATCTTCTTCACTGCCGTATAAGTCATCCGGCGATCGACACAGATCACGGTCTCCGCAATCTTATGGCTGATCACATTTCCCTGTGCATCAATATCCATCAGACAGCTGAGTGCCAGTCGGTCTTCTCCCTGATTCAGGGAACAGATTCCATTAGACAATCGTCTGGGAAGCATCGGAATCACCCGGTCTACCAGATATACGCTGGTTCCCCGTCGTAGTGCCTCACGATCAAGAGCACTTCCTCCCTGTACATAATTGCTTACATCCGCAATATGCACACCGAGATGATAAATATTTCCATCCTTTGTCAGAGAGATTCCATCATCCAGATCTTTCGCATCTTCACCATCAATCGTAACAACAGTCCAGTTCCTCAGATCCATCCGTCCCTGAAAATCTCCTTCAATCACATGATCCGGTACTCGATCCGCCTGATTGGCTACTTTTACCGGAAAATCCATTGGCAGTTCATATGCTCTCGCAATGGAAAGCACATCTATGCCCGGGGCTCCCTGAGCTCCCAGAACTTCCTGTACTCTTCCCTCCGGATTTTTGTTTTTCCCACCGTAAGAAGTAATCTTTGCCACAACTTTGTCGCCATCATTTGCCCCAAGCGTATGTTCCCTCGGAATAAAGATGTCCTGCTGAATCTTCTGATTATCCGGAATCACAAATCCATAGTTTTTACTTTTCTCAAATGTACCAACTACTTCCGTGATTCCATGTCCAAGAATCTGTACAATCGTTCCTTCCCGGCGCTGACCGGTTCGTTCTTCTTTCACTTTCACCTGTACCCGATCCTTATGAAAAGCGCCCATAGTATCATCCTGGGGAATATACAGATCTTCTTCCTGATCTTCCAGTTCCACAAAACCAAATCCTTTCGGATGAGCAATAAACGTTCCTTCTGACAGTTCCGGTGAACCTGTCTTCACTGTAGCAATCTTCCGGACTTTTTCATACTTTCCTTTTTTACAGATGATTTTTCCTTCCGCCTCCAGTTCATCCAGAACCTGAAAAAGTTCGGATCGTTTTCCTTTGGGAATCTGCAGCAGCATTGCAATATCTTTTGCACGCATCGGCTGGTATTCTTTATTGGATACAAAGTCCAGCAGCAATTTTTTTCTGTTTTTTAATTTTTTATTATTTATTCTCATATCTTTCTCCCTGGAAAATCAGAAGCATATGTCTCTGTTTTCCATATTCATTCAACATTTGTAACTGTTCACTGTCTTTGCAGTTACAAACGGTCTCCCATTGTAAATGTAATCATTGCTGATCACTTCTCTCTGTGTGCAAAAAACACCCTTGCAAGAAAGTTGCAAGAGTGTTCTTTTCACGTCACTTAAAATTTCATATTCAATACGATTGCCAGTACCATAAACAGAATCGCCATGATCTTTGTGGCCAGAACCAAATGACCTTCCATGGAACGACCTTTATTCTGTCCCCAGTAAGTATCCGCCATACCGGAAATAGCACCCAGACCTTTCTGTTTTCCTTCCTGCATCAGGACAACTACTGTCAAACCTATACAATCGATTACAAAAATAACCGTCAATACAATCCGTAAAATATTCACAATTACACCTCCTATGGTCAACCTCATTTATTTTACCATAGAGATTTGTGAATTTCAACCTTTTTTACTGAAATGTGTACAGATTATTCAAAGATTTCTTTTTATTGTTTGCTTTATGAACCAGCAATTCATCATACATTGCATTGAAAAGTCCAGCCAGGTATTCTCTACTGTCAACATTTTCTACTAATAACATCTCTTTTTCCCCTTCATATGGTAATTCATAAGTCGCAGTTGTCATATAAGAAACTGCAGATTTTGTCGGTTTCACAAGTAACCTGTCATCATATATGCCACCGACAATCCTGTCTCGATAATATATAATATAT
>NZ_JALFPR010000059.1:0-4607 GCF_022785585.1 Oliverpabstia sp.
TGCCTTGGCAATCCCCTCGCAGACACCCACACCCTGTCCCAGCGGTCCGATGATCTCATGGGAATAGGCTTTCTTTAATTTATCATACCGGACATTCTCGCATATAAAGTCGTGGACAAATTTTTCTTTTTCCCACTCGGACTTACCCTTTACCGGGCGCACCAGCTTTTCTACTCTCGCCTGCATGGCGCGCTGGTGTTCTTTTACTTTATTTTTCTCAAACAGATATTCCGGCACAAAGATCAGATTCGGGGAATCCTGATAATATTTGTAGCGAAATCCCGTCGCCCAGAAGATCTCTGGGTGATCCAGACGGAGCTGGAAAAACACATTGTAGAGTTCTTCCGGCTCCAGACGTGGAAGCAAGATTTCATCTGCCATGTTCTGAACTCCCTGAAGGATATTATGGTAGGCAGACTGCTGCGTTTTGTTCATGTGGTTATAATAATATGTTTCGATGACGGTTCTCCTTTGTATTTCTTCTTTTCACAAATAAGGGTGGAAAATGCGATTCTGCGCCTTTTATTTTGTTTCCTATTTTCTATATTCTTCAATCATACTTTCCTTATACGTTATACTACAACAGTCACTGCCAACAGCACAATTGCAAAGACTATATTCCATACCGTAAAATACCGAAAATATTGCCCTTTTGTACCAGCTGTTTCATTCTTTTCACTTTCCTGTACATAAAATTTATAAGAGATCAGACTTGCCAGGGAAGCGATCAGGGTTCCCAGACCTCCAATATTCACTCCCCGGAGAAGCATAGGATAGTCTGTAGTAAAACCGGAAAGTAAAATAGCCGCCGGAACATTGCTGATGACCTGGCTGGCAGCAAAACCAAGAATAAGTTCATGTCCTTCCAGTACTTTTATCAGCAGTTCTTTTACGATTGAAATCCGCCCCATATTTCCGATAAATACAAAAAATGCAACAAAAGTAAGAAGCAGACTATAATCTACTCTCAGCGGTAAAAATTCTTCTTTTCCACTTCCGAAAAGGAACAGACAAATCAGAAGTGTAATTCCCAGAAGCACTGGCCAGGACAGTACACGTAAAACCGTTGCCAGACTTACGCAAAAAAGGAAGAGCAAAATCAGATTTTCAGCTGTTTTGTTCTTTTTGGTTTTTCTCCTGATCTGTTCTATCTGCATACTTTCATTCTTCTGTAACAGACAGCCCCCGATCAGAAGAAGCAAAGATACCAGTGACAAAGGTCCCATGACCTTTACAAAGGACAGAGCAGACATTCCGGAGACGGAATACAAATACAGATTCTGCGGATTACCCACCGGAGTTGCCATACTTCCAAGATTGGCAGCTATCGTCTCCATGGTAATCACCGGAATCATCCGCTGATCCAGTTTTGCCATACGCAGCACCAGAATCGTAAACGGCACAAAAGTCAGAAGTGCCACATCATTGGTAATCCACATAGAGCAGAAAAAACAAAGTCCCACCAGAACCAGCATCAACTGCCGGAAAGTGTGTACCTTTTTCAGCAGTGTATTCGCCATCTGTTCAAATAACCCAGTCTTCTTAAATCCCTCCATGATCGTCATCAGACAAAACAATAAAGCCAGTACTCTGGTGTCAATATATCCTGCATAAGCTCGGTCCGGTCTGACAAAAAACATGGAAATAACAGCAAGAAAAACCGCGATACAAAGCACGGTTTCTCTTTTTAAATATACAATTACTCTCTTCATCTTCTTATACCAGTGTCAGAACCCGGCTCGTCAGGGATATGACCAGAATGATCACCGCGATGATTCCCACGATCCGGAAGATTTTTGTCTGTCGTACCGACTGATACTTCATGCCTCTTGCAAATCCTTTTGGGTTGATCGCCATGAAAAGGGCAATGGCAAGGCAGATCGTATCCAGAATAATACCTATCCAAAATTCCATAGATGTTCTCCTTTATGTTTTCTGTGTTCCAGTATACCGCAATTTTCAGGAAAAGAAAATCCTTTTATCCGATCCCCGCAATCGCCATCAGCAGCTTCAGCACTCCTGCCAGTGCCATCACAAGTACCGGGTTCCATTTTGTTTTCCGAAGAAGGATCAGGCAGATCACAAAGATTCCCACCATCACCCAGCGGGTGTCCGCCAGTGCGATGGCATCCGCCCCGTTCCAGAAGGCAGATACCAGAATCGATACGCCCGCAGACGCGATCATCGCCACAACCGCCGGTCGTAGAGACTGTAAGATGCTCTGCAACAGATCCATTTTCTGATATTTCAGGTACAGCCAGGCAAGTAACGTTACCAAAATGCATGAAGGCAGAATACATCCCAATGTGGAAACCACTGCTCCCGGGATTCCGGCGATCTTGGTTCCGACAAAGGTTGCGGAATTGATCGCGATGGGACCCGGTGTCATCTGGGAAATGGTGATCAGATTAGTGAATTCTCCCATGTCCAGCCATCCGTGACGGCTCACCACCTGTTCCTGAATTAACGGCATCGCGGCATAACCGCCTCCGAAGCTGAACATGCCGATCTGAAGAAAACTGAAAAATAACTGAAGATAAATCATTTCTTCCGTTTCCCCCTTCCTGCCAGTACCGTGCGGATCACTCCCATCGCAATACAGATCAGCACGATATACACCACCGGAACTTCCATCACATAAGAAGCGATAAAAGCGGCTGCCATGATCACAATCGATGTCCACTCTTTTTTCTTCGTGATCCCCGCTGCCATATCCCATACCACGGAAGCGATCACTGCTCCCACGCCAGCCTGCATCCCGTCCAGAAGCTCACTGATGATGAAATTATCCCGAAATATCTGATAAAAAACAGAGATCACAGAGATGATAAGAAAAGGTGGCAGAACTGTTCCGAAAATTGCTGTCAGTACCCCTGCAAGACCGGCCAGTTTATAGCCAACCACAATTGCTCCATTTACCGCGATCGCCCCAGGTGCCGACTGTGCAATAGCAATCAGATCCAACATCTCATTTTCTTCGATCCAATGGTACTTATCCACGAACTTATCCTTCATCAGCGTAACGATCACATATCCGCCACCAAAAGTAAAGGCACTCAGATATAACGTGGACAAAAACAATTTCCAAAGCACCTTTTGTTTTTTCCTCACATTCTTCCTCCTGATTTTCATCTGTTTTATCTTTTCAGCAACATACGCTTTTATTGTATCAGTTTCTTTTTTTCTTTACAATCACTTCCGTAGTTCAACAGAACAAAGAACGTGTTCTGACACATCCGCATGAAACATTTTTCATTTACAGAAAAGCCTTTTTTGACATAGAAAAGGGTGCATCGATTTTTACAAAAATCGATGCACCCACCTCTAATGATCCGACAGCATTTTTCTGCCTTTATTTTTTGATGCCAAATGCTTCTTTTCCCGGAAATACTGCTGCTTCACCGAGTTCTTCCTCGATTCTTAACAGCTGGTTGTATTTTGCCACACGTTCGCTTCGGCTTGGTGCACCGGTCTTGATCTGACAGGTGTTCAGTGCTACTGCAAGATCTGCGATCGTGGTGTCTTCTGTTTCACCGGAACGGTGAGAGGAAATGGCGGTATACCCTGCTTTGTGTGCCATATTGATAGCTTCCAGTGTCTCGGATACGGAACCGATCTGGTTCAGTTTGATCAGGATGGAGTTTGCACAGCCAAGGCCGATTCCTTTTGCCAGGCGTTCGGTGTTGGTTACGAACAGATCATCGCCAACCAGCTGTACCGTATCTCCCAGCTCTTTGGTCATCATCTGCCATCCTTCCCAGTCTTCCTCATCCAGACCGTCTTCAATGGAGTAGATCGGATATTTGCTGCACAGTTCTTTCCAGTGTGCTACCAGTTCTTCCGATGTAAATTTCTTTCCGCATTTTGGCAGAACGTATTCGCCCCTCTTGCTTCCTTTCCACTCACTGGATGCTGCATCCATAGCCAGTACGAAATCTTTGCCCGATTCGTAGCCTGCTCTTTTAATCGCCTCCAGAATGCACTCGATGGCTTCTTCATCGCTGCCAAGATCCGGTGCGAATCCACCTTCGTCACCTACGGAAGTAGCCAGACCTTTCTCTTTTAACAGAGCTGCCAGTGCGTGGAAGACTTCCGTACACCAGCGCAGACCTTCTTTGAAGCTTGCTGCGCCTGCAGGCATGATCATGAATTCCTGTACATCTACCGTGTTGGCTGCATGTGCACCACCATTCAAGATGTTCATCATCGGCAGTGGCAGGCGATTGCCGTTTACACCGCCCAGGAAACGATACAGTGGCAGATCCAGTGCGTTTGCTGCCGCTCTGGCACCTGCAATCGATACTGCCAGAATAGCGTTTGCGCCCAGATTGGATTTTTCTTTGGTTCCGTCTGCTTTGATCATAGCTGCATCTATCGCATAGATATCCAGCGCATTGACGCCTTTTAATGTTTCATTGATTACTGTGTTTACATTGGCAACCGCTTTGGATACACCTTTGCCTCCGAATTTTTCTTTATCTCCGTCTCTCAGCTCCAGTGCTTCGAATTCTCCGGTAGATGCGCCGCTGGGTGCGGTTCCTCTTCCCATGGTACCGTCCGAAAGATAAACCTCTGCTTCTACAGTAGGATTGCCTCTGGAGTCAATA
>NZ_JALFPR010000094.1:0-15597 GCF_022785585.1 Oliverpabstia sp.
GCTGTGTTTTCGGGGCTTCTGATAGCTTTTCGTTGATTTCGAAAGATCGATTAACGCTTGCTGAACTGAGGCGCTCTTCTCGCCGCTTTCAAGCCGTACTTCTTACGTTCTTTCATTCTCGGGTCACGAGTCAGGTATCCAGCTTTTTTCAGAACTGGTCTGTAATCAGCGTCTGCCTGCAGCAGGGCACGAGCGATACCGTGACGGATAGCTCCAGCCTGTCCGGTAAATCCACCACCGTGAACGTTTACCAGAACGTCAAATTTTTCTGTATTGTCTGTTGCTGTCAGTGGCTGACGAACAACAACTTTCAGAGTCTCCAGTCCGAAGTACTCGTCGATATCTCTTTTATTGATTGTGATCTTACCAGTTCCTGGTACCAGGTATACTCTGGCGATAGATTTTTTTCTTCTTCCTGTTCCGTAGAATTTTGTAGTAGCCAATGTTACTTACCTCCTATTAAAATGTTAAAACTTCCGGTTTCTGAGCTTCATGTCCGTGCTCTGCACCAGCGTATACATGAAGTTTTTTAATCATCTGTCTTCCCAGAGGTCCTTTTGGAAGCATACCTTTTACAGCAAGTTCGATGACTTTTTCCGGTTTCTTGTTCATCATTTCTCTCAGAGTGGTTTCTTTCATACCACCAACATAATCAGAGTGGCTGTAGTAGATCTTCTGATCTAATTTTTTACCGGTCACTTTGATCTTTTCAGCGTTGATTACGATTACATAATCACCTGTATCTACGTGAGGAGTGAAAACTGGTTTGTTTTTTCCTCTTAATACGCTTGCCACTTCGGAAGCTAAACGTCCTAATGTGCAGCCTTCAGCATCTACTACATACCATTTTCTTTCAATCTTATCTGGATTAGCCATAAAACTGTTCATGGATTTCCCTCCTGTAATTCAATCTTTAAACTATAATTATCTCTATAATGAAAAATATCTTTCCGGGGCTTTGGTAAGATACTTTCGCACTACGTCATACTTGATTATTATAGTATACTGTTCCGTGTGTGTCAATCATTTTTTCGTGATTTTTCCAGGTTTTTTCAGCTTTCTTTGACTTTCACTCACCAAAAACACCTTGCGGGTCATTACCGGTGAACTCTGACGGTTTCCTGACACTTTTCAGGATCTCCTGACCTCAACCGTACCCTCCGGCATTTCAGCACTCTCAGATCCGGCACTCTTTCAGTCTCCTGCGACGTTCCCGGTAATCCGGAAGTTCTGCCTCCACGATTTTCCAGAAATTCTTCGAATGGTTCATCTCCCTGCGGTGTGCCAGTTCGTGTACCACCACATAATCCAGCAGCTCCGGTGCAAGCAGTACCAGTTTCCAGTTAAAGTTCAGATTGCCCTTGCTGCTACAGCTCCCCCAGCGTGTTTTCTGTTCCCGGATAGTGATCCTGCCATAATCCACACCCATTCTCAAAGCAAAATATGCCGTTCGTTCCGGAAAAATCCGTTTCGCCCGCTCGATTCCTTCCCGACGCTGTTCTTCACTGATCATAATCTGATCTGTTTTTCTGTTTTCCACCTGCCGGATGTTCTTCAGAATCCAGTCTTTCTTCTCATCCAGAAATTTTTCCGCCTGCCTCTTCGTAATCCCATAGGGTGTCCGCAGAATCACCTGTCCGTTCCGGTCAATCTGAATCGCAATCGTCTTTCTGCGGGAGCGGATCCACTGATACGAGATGTCCATCTTTTTTCGCCTCCCATTCCGGATACCGGATTTCTACCAGCGTCAGCCCTTCCGGCCGCGCGGTCTCTCCGGCAAGCTCTCTGTTTTTTCCTTCCAGAATCTCTTTGACATGTTCCGGCGGATAATAACCTCCACCTACACGGATCAGGGTTCCTGCTATGATCCGCACCATATTATACAAAAATCCATTTCCCCTGATCCGTATCGTGATCACATTATCTTCCGACCGGTGAATGTTAAGTTCATAGATCGTACGAACCGTATTCTCCACCTCCGGTTTATAGGTGGAAAAACTTTTAAAATCATGTTCTCCGATAAGATATCCAGCTCCCTGCCGCATCTTTTGCACATCCAGCGGATAATAATAAAAATACGTGTACAGCCGTTTCGTCGGATCCGGGAACTGCCGGTTGTAGATCTTATACTCATATGTCTTTATGGTTTCCTGAAACCGCGGATGAAAATCTTCCGGCACCTGGCAGGAATCCTGGATACGGATATCCTGTGGCAACCGTGTATTCAGCGCATAGGAAAACTTCTCTGCAGGCATCCGTGCCTCTGTGTCAAAAACTGCGATATTGCCCAGCGCATGCACACCGGCATCGGTACGGCTGGCTCCGATCACCTCTGTCTCAGTTCCGAGAAATTCTGAGAGACACCGGTTCAGAACTTCCTGCACCGCCAGACCGTTCGGCTGTACCTGCCAGCCACAGTAGTTGGTTCCATCGTAGGCAACCGTCAATTTTACTCTTTTCATTTTTCTTCCTTTCAAAGTTTCCACGTTTTCACAAATATAATTATTTGCTGTAAAGTAAAAATGCTGTTCTCCGGCCCATCATGAACCGGAAAACAGCTTGCTTCACCAATCAATTCTATTCATAACTGTTCAGCATCTCGCAGAATACTGTCAACCGGTTACTTTTTAAATACCAACTACCCGAAATACGATACTGAGTGCCAGATAACCTGCCACTACCAGATATGCCAGATAATCTCTTTTTTCATATGCCAGCGGTTTCATCTGTGTTCTTCCGTCACCGCCGTGGTAACATCTCGCTTCCATCGCCATTGCAAGATCGTTGGCTCTGCGAAAAGCAGAGATGAATAATGGCACCAGCAGCGGAACCATATTTTTTACTTTCTGGATCAGATTACCGGTCTCAAAGTCGGCTCCACGTGCCATCTGTGCTTTCATGATCTTGTCTGTTTCTTCCATCAAAATCGGAATAAACCGAAGGGCGATAGACATCATCATGGCAATCTCATGAACCGGCACATGAATCTTGTTCAGCGGCCGAAGCAGTCGTTCCAGACCATCGGTCAACTGGTTCGGTGTGGTAGTCAGTGTCATGATCGATGCACCGATGATCAGAAATACCAGACGGATACCCATCTTGATGGCGAGCCGGATACCTTCTTTGGTAATTTTCAGAATCCAGAATGACCATAATACTTCGCCCGGCGTAAAGACCAGATTAAAAAACATCGTAATCAGCAACAGTACCATGATCGGCTTTAATCCCTTTATCATAAATCCGAAAGGAACTTTGGACAAAACAATCATCGCCACCAGAAACAGTGCTGCCACCCCATATCCCAGCCAGGAAGAAAATACAAATAAAGATACAATATAGACCAGCGTACTCACGAATTTTACTCTGGGATCCAGACGGTGAAGAATGGAATCTGCCGGATAATACTGTCCGATTGTGATATCTCGCATCATTTGTGATCTTCCTCCTTTTTCCAGAGTGCCCGCAGGATCGATGTGGTTGCCTCATCTACATTGATGGCACTGGTATCCACATCCAGTCCTTTTTCTTTCAATGCATGCATGATATAAGTAATCTGGGGTGCCGCAAGTCCGATGGCCTCCAGCTCTTTATAATGTGCAAATACTTTTTTCGGTGCATCATCAAAAGTTTTTACTCCGTGATTCATAACGATGATCCGCTCCACGTATTTCGCAATATCTTCCATGCTGTGGGATACCAGAATAATGGTAATTCCTCTTGTCTCATGGAGACTTGCAATCTGATCAAGGATCTCATCCCTCCCCATAGGATCCAGTCCTGCGGTCGGCTCATCCAGGATCAGTACCTTGGGATTCATCGCCAGAACACCGGCAATGGCTACTCTTCGCTTCTGTCCTCCGGACAGTTCAAACGGGGACTTCGCATAATA
Source organism: Oliverpabstia sp. (assembly GCF_022785585.1). Taxonomy (NCBI): domain Bacteria; kingdom Bacillati; phylum Bacillota; class Clostridia; order Lachnospirales; family Lachnospiraceae; genus Oliverpabstia; species Oliverpabstia sp. The sequence goes on from NZ_JALFPR010000094.1 coordinate 3,890, forward strand.
ACTTTCGTCCAGTCCCACATGTTCCAGGGCTTCTTTTGCCCGTTTTTCACATTCCTCCGGTGGCAGATTCTGATTTTTCGGTCCGAAACAGACGTCGGTCAGTACATCGGTCTCAAACAACTGATGTTCCGGATACTGGAAGACCAGTCCTACCTGACTTCTCAGTCCACGAAGAGGAAATTTGTCTGCCCAGATATCCTGTCCCTCAAAATAAATATGTCCTTCTGTCGGACGGATCAGTCCATTAAAATGCTGAATCAGGGTGGATTTTCCACTTCCGGTATGTCCGATGATTCCAACAAACTGTCCCTGCGGTATTTCCAGATTGACATCTTTTAACGCATGCATCTCATAAGCACTGCCCGGATTATAAGTATATCCTACATGTTCCAGTTTTATAGATTCTTTCCCCTGTGGCAGTTCTTTCTTTTCTTTTTTCGGGGTATGCTCCGGCAGTTTCCAGCCTTTCGGTATGCGAATCTCCGGTCTGCTCAGTGCATCCACAAGTTCCGGGATTGTCAGAATACCATCCGGGATTGCAAGACCTGCCTCTTTCAGATCATACGCCAGCAGCGTAACCTGAGGAACATCCAGACGGTACTTTTTCAGCTGATCTACTCTGGAAAAAATCTCTTTCGGAACACCGTGCATCACAATGTGTCCGCGATCCATCACATACACATCGTCAGCAAATACAACTTCTTCCATATAATGAGTAATCAGAATAACCGTTACCCCTTCTTTTTTGTTCAGTTCCCGTACTGCTTTCAGTACTTCTTTTCGTCCGTTGGGATCCAGCATGGCAGTTGGCTCATCCAGAACGATACATTTCGGATGCATCGCCATAACGCCTGCAATAGCTACACGCTGTTTTTGTCCGCCGGACAGTTTGTTTGGTGAATGATGGCGGTAAGCGGTCATTCCCACCGCTTTCAGACTCTCATCCACCCGCTTCCAGATATCTTCTGTGGGAACACCCAGATTTTCCGGGCCAAATCCCACATCTTCTTCTACAACTGTGCCGATGATCTGATTATCCGGATTCTGAAAAACCATGCCGGCCTTCTGACGGATATTCCAGATATCTGCATCCGAAGCGGTATTCATGTGATCCACCCACAGCGTTCCCTCTGTAGGCACCAGCAAACCATTGATATGTTTTGCCAGCGTGGACTTTCCGCTTCCGTTATGTCCTAAAATAGCGATAAACTTTCCTTCCTCTATATCCAGATCCACGTGGTCAATGGCTCTGTTAACTTCCGGTTCTTCACCCTCTTCTTCGTATCGCAGATAGTCGAAGGCCAGTTTTGCTGCTTTTATGATTCCCATTGCCTCTCCATTTCTTTCTTACGAAATTGTTATTCTTTGTTTTTTCTGCAGCGACTGCCACAGAAAAATAGGCCTGATTGCGTGTTTTTTCGCATATCAAGCCTAATTGTATCTGATTTTCTTTTATATTACAAGTTTTTCCTGTTGGAATTCGCAAATTTGTTACTGCTCACTCCGTTCTCAGCAGCACGCTTCGCGATGTAAAGGATTTATGCCTCTGGAGTCTTCTCCTGCTCTGCCATTCCTGTCAGTTCGTCGATCAGTTCCCAGATTTCTTCCCGTCCCTGTTTGGTCTGGGCAGAAAACGGAATAATCTTTGTTCCCGGTACTACCTGCAGTCCCTGTCGAACCAGTTTTATCTGTTTTTGCACCTGGCTTCTCTTGATCTTATCCAGTTTTGTCGCAATAATAACCGGTTCATAACCATGATCCAGAATCCATTTATACATGATCTTATCATTGTTTCCCGGCTCATGGCGGATATCCACCAGCAGAAATACACAGCGGATCTCTTTTGATTTGTGAAGATAATCTTCAATCATCTTGCCCCACTTTGCTTTAATTTCTTCCGAAGCCTTTGCATAACCGTATCCCGGAAGATCCACCAGATAAATCGCTTCATTCACATTAAAGAAGTTGATCGTCTGTGTCTTTCCCGGTGCGGCGCTGGTACGTGCAAGGGATTTCCGGTTCATCAGTCCGTTGATCAGGGAAGATTTGCCCACATTGGATTTTCCTGCGAATGCCACTTCCGGTCTTCCGGTCTCCGGCATCTTACTGGTGATACCGCACACGATATCCAGAGATACATTTTTTATAATCATAGGTTTCTCCTTCTATACCAGTGCTTCTTTCAGCACCTGCTCCATCTTTTCTACAAACACAATGGTAAGATCATCTTTTATCTCTCCATCAATTTCTTCCACATCCGGCCGGTTCTGATCCGGCACTAAAATCTTTGTGATACCGGCGTATTTTGCAGCCAGCATTTTTTCCTTCAGCCCGCCGATCGGAAGTACCCGTCCCCGCAGGGTGATCTCACCTGTCATGGCAAGATTTGCACGCACAGCCCGTCCGGTGATGGCGGAGAGCATCGCCGTCGCCATAGTGATACCTGCAGACGGTCCGTCTTTCGGAACAGCTCCTTCCGGTATGTGAATATGCAGATCATGCTCTTTGAAAAATTCCGGCTTGATACCATATCGGTCTGCCACAGAGCGAATATAGCTGATACCTGCCTGTGCAGACTCTTTCATCACATCTCCAAGCTGTCCGGTCAGAAGAAAATCTCCTTTCCCCGGCATCAGATTGACTTCAATCTGTAAGGTATCTCCGCCAACACTTGTCCATGCCAGCCCACGCACGATACCAACCTCATCTTTTTCATTGACTTTCTGGTAGGTATAACGGGATCTGCCCAGAAAATCTTCCAGATTGTCTTTTGTTATTACCACCTGTTTTTCTTTTTCCTGCAGGATCTTTCTTGCAGATTTTCTGCAGATCTCACCGAATTTTCTCTCCAGATTACGCACACCGGCTTCTTTGGTGTATCCTTCAATAATGTCTTTTAATACCTCATCCCCGATTACCAGCTGGCTTTCTTTCAGACCATTGGCCTTGATCTGTTTTGGAATCAGATGTTCTCTCGCAATGTGTTCTTTTTCATTTTCCGTATAACTGGAAATCTCGATGACTTCCATACGATCCATCAGAGGACGAGGAATGGATTGAGGATCATTTGCTGTCGCAATAAACAGTACCTCCGAAAGATCCAGTGGAAGATCTACATAATGATCGGCAAATTTACTGTTCTGCTCAGAGTCAAGAACCTCTAACAGAGCAGATGCCGTATCTCCCTTGTAATCACTGCTTACCTTATCAATCTCATCCAGAAGCATCAGCGGATTTTTTACACCTGCCTGAATCAGCCCGTTGGCGATCCGCCCCGGCATGGCTCCCACATACGTCCTTCTGTGTCCGCGTATCTCTGCTTCATCCCTGACACCGCCAAGACTGATTCGGACATATTTTTTATTCAATGATCGTGCTACTGAGCGCGCGATCGATGTCTTTCCGGTTCCGGGCGGTCCGACCAGACAGAGGATCGGGCTACTTCCCTTCTTTGTCAGTGTCCGCACAGCAAGGAACTCCAGAACTCTTTCTTTTACTTTTTCCAGACCGTAATGATCAGCCTCCAGAATCTGACTGGCTTTATCCAGATTCCTGTTATCTCTGGATGCTTTCTCCCAGGGCAGCTTTAACAGTGTCTCAATATAACCTCTCGACACGCTGCTCTCTGAATTGTTATAGCCAAGACTCTTAAACCGGCGGATTTCTTTGATCAGACGTTCTTTGATCTCTTTCGGTGCCTGCAGTTTTTCTGCTTCCTGCATAAAGTGATCTCCGTCAGATACGGTGTCATCTTCTCCCAGCTCTTCCCGGATCAGTTTCAGCTGTTCCCGGAGGATATAGTCTCTCTGATTCTTATCAATCCGCTGTTTTACTTTTTCCTGAATCTCCGTGCGAAGACGCATCACTTCGATCTCATTTGACAGAATCACACCCAGATTCTCATACCGTTCACTGAACGATGTCGATTCCAGAATCTGCTGTCTCTGTTTGAACGTCAGCGGGATATTCACAGCAATATGATCTACCAGATCCGTGATATCATCGATTTCCAGTGTCTGTCTCACCTGCTCCTGATTCATTTTCTGATTTTCTTTGCAGTATACGCTGAACAGTTCTCTCATACTGAGAAGCATCGCTTCTTTTACCGTATCCGGAAGATTCTCTTCTTCCTGCTCCATCACATCTACTTCGGCTTCCAGATAAGACGTACCGTCTTCCAGCTGCATCAGTTCTGCCCGTTCCATACCTTCTACAAGCACACGAAGCATATCTTTCGGCACTTTTGCTACCTGTTTGATCATGGCAACGGTACCGATCTTATACAGATCATCTTCTGAAGGCTCTTCCACTTTCGGATCTTTCTGGGTGATCAGAAAGATTCTCTGATCTTTGGTCATAGCCTCTTCGATTGCCCGGATGGATTTTTTCCGACTCACATCAAAATGAACGATCATATCGGGTAAAATCGTGATTCCACGCAGGGCAACTGCCGGCATTACCTGTGTTTCATTTGTCATCTGTTACCTCCCGTCAGGCGGTTTCCGGTCTTCCTGCTCTCTTGGTTCCCCGTCTTTTGGAGGAATGTGCCGGCTTTTTTTCCGGATTCTCTTCGATAGTCACAACTGGTTTTCCTTTGCCGGTTACCGCCTCTTTGGTGATTACGCATTTTTTCATGTTTTCATTGGACGGGGCTTCATACATCACATCCATCATAGTCTTTTCGATCACGGAACGCAGACCTCTTGCTCCGGTCTTTCTCTCCATAGCTGTTTTTGCCACTTCCCGAAGTGCATCCGGCTCAAATTCCAGATCCACACCGTCCATATCCATCAATGCTTTGTATTGTTTTACCAGAGAATTCTTCGGCTCCTGAAGGATTCGTACCAGTGCATCCTCATCCAGTGCATCCAGAGATACCACAACCGGTACACGTCCGATGAATTCCGGAATCAGCCCGAACTTGATAAAATCCTGAGGCATCACTTCTTTCAGGATCTCGCCCACGTTTTTTTCATGTTTCATACCGAGAGACCCATTAAATCCAATAGTCTTGGTATCCATACGACTTTCGATGATCTTTTCCAGACCTTCGAACGCACCACCACAGATAAACAAAATATTGGTAGTATCGATCTGGATAAATTCCTGCTGAGGATGTTTTCTTCCACCCTGTGGCGGAACAGATGCAACCGTGCCTTCCACGATTTTCAGAAGTGCCTGCTGCACACCTTCACCGGATACATCCCTGGTAATGGAAGTATTTTCGGATTTTCTTGTAATTTTATCAATCTCATCGATGTAGATGATTCCCTGCTGTGCCCGCTCAATATCATAGTCAGCGGCCTGGATAATCTTCAGCAGAATGTTTTCCACGTCTTCTCCTACATAACCGGCTTCTGTCAACGTAGTGGCATCTGCGATCGCAAAGGGAACATTCAGCATTCTTGCCAGATTCTGCGCCAGGAAAGTTTTACCGGAACCGGTAGGACCAAGCATCAGAATATTACTTTTCTGCAATTCCACATCATTTTTTCTGCCTGAGAGGATTCTCTTGTAATGGTTGTATACAGAGACTGCCAGTACCTTTTTTGCCTCGTCCTGACCGACTACATATTCATCCAAAACTTCTTTCATCTCTATCGGCGTCATCAGATTAATATCACTTCCGGACATCCGATCTCTGGCAACTTCTTCTTCAATGATCTCTGAGCAGATTTCCACACACTCATCACAGATATAAGATCCGTCCGGACCTGCGATCAGTTTGCGTACCTGATCTTCTGTCTTTCCGCAAAAAGAGCAGCGAATTTTATAATCCCCGTTTTTTATTGCCATAGGTTTCCTATTTCCTTTCTGATACTTATAAGAGGGCGCCACCTGTACAGGCAGCCCCCTCTTATCTTTACTTTATTTTCATCTCTTTGTGATCACATCATCGATCAGACCATATGCTTTTGCTTCTTCTGCAGTCATATAGTTATCACGTTCGGTATCCAATGCGATCTTTTCCAGCGGCTGACCTGTGTTGGCTGCCAGAATCGTATTCAATCTGTGTCTTGTCTTCAGAATCTGATCTGCTACGATCTGAATCTCTGTAGCCTGTCCTCTGGCTCCACCTGAGGGCTGATGGATCATAATCTCGGCGTTTGGCAGGGCCAGACGTTTTCCCTTTGTTCCACCGGACAGCAGGAATGCTCCCATGCTTGCAGCAAGTCCCATACAGATAGTAGATACATCACACTTGATATACTGCATCGTATCATAAATCATCATACCGGCAGTTACAGATCCACCCGGGCTGTTAATATACAGCTGGATATCTTTTCCAGGATCTTCGGATTCCAGAAATAACATCTGTGCGGCGATCAGATTGGCACTCACATCCGTTACCTCTTCACCGAGGAAAATAATACGGTCTTTCAACAGACGGGAGTAGATGTCATAGCTTCTCTCTCCACGGCTTGTCTGTTCAACAACGTAAGGTACTAAACTCATATTCAGGCCTTCCTTCTATTCGTAGAATGAATGCGGGTTTTTACTTCTTACTCTTCTGTTTTTTCTACTTCTTTTGCAGCATCTGCCAGAATAGTAACTGCTTCCTGAACAGCCATATCTTTCTTCATCTGTTCTTTCTCAGCGTCGCCCAGCATCTCTTTCAGTTTGTCAGCTTCCATTTTGTACATTTCAGCCATTTTGTTGATCTCTTCATCGATCTTCTCGTCAGCAATCTCGATAGCTTCTGCTTCTGCGATCTTTTCCAGAACCAGTCTTGTCTGAATTCTCTTCAGAGCCTGTGGTTTCATCTGCTCCTGCAGAGAAGCCAGAGTAGTTCCTGTAAACTGCATATACTGATCCATAGTCAGTCCCTGAGACTGCATTCTTCTTGCGAAGTCATCAATCATCTGATTAACCTGAGTATCCAGCATAGCATCCGGAATCTCCATAGTAGCATTAGCTACTGCTGCATCTACTGCTGCATCTTCTTTTGCACGTTTAGCTGCATCTGCTTTTTTCTCTTCCAGGTTTTTCTTGATGTCTGCTTTGTACTCTTCCAGAGTATCGAACTCAGAAACATCTTTTGCAAACTCATCATCCAGTTCCGGCAGTTCTTTCACTTCGATTTTCTTAACAGTGCATTTGAATACTGCAGGTTTTCCAGCCAGTTCAGCTGCCTGATAGTCTTCCGGGAAAGTAACATTTACTTCTTTTTCTTCACCAATGTTTGCGCCTACCAGCTGCTCTTCAAATCCAGGAATGAAAGATCCGGATCCGATGGTCAGCGGATAATCTGTTCCTTTGCCGCCTTCAAAAGCTTCGCCATCGACAAAACCTTCAAAATCCAGTGTTACTTTATCACCGTCTGCAACGGCTCTGTCATCCACATCCAGTACTCTGGAATTTTCTTCCTGTTCTTTTCTCAGTTCGCCTGCGATCTCATCTTCTGTTACTTCCAGATCTGCCTTCGGAACTTCCAGTCCTTTGTACTCGCCCAAAGTTACTTCAGGTTTCAGCGCAACTTCTGCTGTGAAGATGAAAGGTTTTCCGCTTTCCAGCTGTACAACGTCAATAGATGGCTGAGATACGATGATTTCTTCGCATTCGTCCAGTGCTTTGGAGTATGCTTCCGGAATCAGAGCATTGGCTGCATCTTCATAAAACACACCGGTACCATACATTTTTTCAATCATCTTACGAGGAGCTTTTCCTTTACGGAATCCCGGGATGTTAATTCTGTTTTTCTGTTTCTGGTATGCACCCTGAATTGCTTTTTCCAGTTCTTCAGCGGAAACTTCAATTGTCAGTTTCGCCATGTTCTTTTCCAGTTTTTCTACTGCTACGCTCATGTTCTATAGTTCCTCCTTCAATTTCTTATGGAAATCATTTTCTAATTGTATTATTGCTAATTGCAGGCTCTTTTTCAGTTCCCTGCACCTTTGCATAGATTTTTCCATACTCATACATCTGAGTAGTATATCATAAGCCCTTTAAAAACGCCAGCTTTTTTTGCGGTTTTAAGGGCTTTTTCCTGATTTTTAAGACTCTTTGCACAATTTCTCTCGGAAACGTGCATGCTTCCATCACGTCATTACCGTCTGTAAATAATAGATGCCTTGATTTCCTCTGCTTTTTTTTCATCCTGCAGCCGTGCGATCAGTGCCGCTGCAAAGTCTATTGCCGTTCCCATACCGCGGCTTGTGATCACATGATCGGTAACCGCTACTGTTCCTTCTCCGATGGTTGCTCCGGTCAGTCTCTCTTCAAATCCCGGGTAACATACCGCTTCTTTTCCATTTAGGATACCCAGATCCCCGAAAACGCTTGGTGCCGCACAGATTGCTGCCAGTTGTTTTCCTTTTGTATCCCAGTCACACAGCATATCCGTCAGCGGTTTGTATGCACCAAGATGTCTGGTTCCAGGCATTCCTCCCGGCAGAACCAGCATTTTACCCTCTGTAAAATCTGTTTCTTCAAAGAGGGCATCTGCTTCCACTTTGATCTTATGAGAACCTTCGATCATTTTTCTTCCCATGATAGATACTGTCTCCACCTCTTCTCCGGCCCGCCGCAACAGATCCACTACAGTCAGTCCTTCAATCTCTTCAAATCCATCTGCCAGAAATACATATACTTTACTCATCGCTTTCCTCCCTGCATATCCTTCAATCGTCTGTCATGTTCTTCTTAAATACGCTTTATATTTCTATATTTTATACTTCCCGTCCCTTTTTTACACAGGCTTTCATTGCTTCGAAAACCGCACTTCGCAGTCCTTTTTCTTCCAGCACCCGGACAGCTTCGATTGTTGTTCCCTTCGGAGAGCAGACCATATCTTTCAGTTCCCCCGGGTGTTTGCCGGTCTCAAGAACCATTTTTGCGCTTCCGAGTACCGCCTGTGCCGCAAAGCGGTACGCCTGTGCTCTCGGCATGCCGTCTGCCACGGCTGCATCTGCCATCGCTTCAATAAACATAAATACATACGCCGGTGAACTTCCGCTTACACCGACCACCACATCGATCATATCCTCTTCCACGATCTCCGTTTTTCCAAATCCGGCAAAGATCCGGCAGACCGTATCCACATCTTCGCTACTGCATTTTGCATTGCCGCAGACACAGCTCATGCCCTCACCTACCAGTGCCGGTGTATTCGGCATGGTGCGGACAATCTTTAACGGTTTTTCAAACAATCCCTCTATCCATGTCAGTTTCTTTCCCGGTGCAATAGAAACAACAATGGTATCATCGGCTACAACATCCCGGATCTCTTTGATCACATCTTCATAATAAAATGGTTTTACTGCCAGAATCAGAACTTCTGCAAATGCTGCCACTTCCCGGTTATCTGCAGTCACTGCAATCCCCAGTTCTTCTTTTTTCTTTTCACGGCTGACCTCTGTTTTTGCGGAAGCAAGGATATCCGCCGGTGCTACCACCTGATTTTTTATGATTCCGCCGATCATCGCGGAAGCCATATTTCCACATCCGATAAATCCAATTTTCATCTTTTTCTCCTTCTGCTGTAATATATATATATTATTATTTTGCTTATATCAAATATATTTTTGAAAATTTTAGAAACTTCTCATCCGTTTTTTCCAAGTATTCTGAATGTTCGTTCTCTCAGGTTTTATAACGATCCATTCGGACGAATTTTGCATTCACAAGATCGTTTTCATTTAACGGGCGTTTCCAGGTTCGGCAGTTGCATTTTGTTCCCTTCACATGCTGATCACAGCTCAATCCCAGAGAACATACCGTCGGTCCTCCGCACTCGGAGGCAACCACCATATCATTTCCAATATACAATAAAATATGCTGATATCGTTCCCCGTTATAACAGGTACAGATCGCATCTCCCGGCTGCAGTTCTTCCCGGCTGACCTCCTGCCCGTACCGGGCAAAATTGTCAGCGTTCAGATCGGCACCAAAATCATATCCGTTCTGTGTATACGCATACATCAGAAGCCCGGAGCAGTCCACACCTCCGTCCTGGGGTCCATTGCCTCCCCAGATGTACTGGGCATCCAGCAGTGTCAAAGCTGTCTTACATACCTCGCTGTCCGTCACCGTCACCGTGCAGGTTGCTTCCTTCGTTCCCATACTTGCTGTGATGGTTGCAGTGCCTTCTCCCACGGCCGTTATTTTTCCTCTGGAAACTTCCGCCACACTGGGATCGGAACTCGTCCACTGCATGTATTTCCACCGGGTGGTATCCTGCGGCTGCCACTGTGTCAGAAGATTTGCCGTCTCACCCCGGAGCAGGGTAATTGATTCCTCATTCAGTGTCAGACTCTCTAATGGCAGGTCTTTTTCTTTTTTTATCGAAGTATCCTTTTTACCCTCACTGTCTACCCAATATCTGCCGACCCAGGTGTCCGTCAGCATCCTGCCATCGGTTCCCACATAATACTCATCGATCCATCGTCCGGTCTGCAACACACCGTCTTCGTCAAAATCATACCAGTTATCATCAATCTTTCGCCATCCGGTAACGCAGTAACCATTCTCGTCAAAATAATACCATTTATTATCGATCTCTTTCCACTGCCACGCCGGCCAGATTCCATCCTCCTCCTGATACCACCAGTTGTTTTCTTCCTGCTGCCAGGTGCCTGCCAGAACAGTGTCAGGTACCTGTATATTTATCACTGCAAGGCACAGCAGTACTCCGGCAAGATATTTGTATCTTCTTTTTTTCAACTCTCTACGCCCCTTTTTTATAGTTACTGTTCACTCCGTGCTCAGTAACACGCTGCGCGATGCACTGAATCTATGCTGAACGGTAACTTTTTATACTCTGTTATCGCCAATTATAACACCGGATGGATGCATTTTCGAGAAAAATTTGTTATAATGAAAAAAATATCATGAGAAATGAGGTGATGGTCTGATGCTGACCTGTGATTATAAAGTACTTTCCATCGATGGTGACTATGCCCACCTGGAACGTCAGGACGCTCCGGAGAATGAACCGAAACTGGTGGCCCGTGCACTGCTTCCTGCAGAGATTTATGAGGGATGTATTCTTCATTATGAGATGATGCAGTATGAGATGAAAAACTGACGCAAAAAGATCATATCCACCTATCGTTTTATTATGAGGATATGATCTTTTTTACAGTTTTTTGATATTATGTCACCTGTTTATCCGGTACATCTGTTTTCAATTCCACTATTTTTTCATTGCTTCTTTCGCATATATCGTAGTCACCAGTTTCTCATAATCTGCCCGCTTTTCCAGTTCTCCGGCACTCTCCAGAATATCCTGTAACAGTTCAAAGGATTCTTTCTCGAACACCAGATTTTCTTTCCAGGTATCCTGACTCTGATAACGTTCCACGATCCTTGTTATCGTATCCAGATCATTTTCCTTAAACTGTGGCTGAATCACCTTCGCGATCTCCTCCGCCGTGTGGGAATTCACATAGTCCACTCCTTTTTGCAGACCGTCGGTAAACGCCTGGATGATCTCCGGATGTTTTTCGACGTAGCTGTTCTTTGCGCTGTAAGAAGTATAGGGCACATAACCGGAATCGACACCAAGCGAAGCAACCACAAAGCCATCCCCGTTCTTTTCAAGTGTCGTGGCCGCCGGTTCAAATTCCACTGTAAACTCCCCTTTTCCACCGGAGAAAGCTGCAGCAGTAGAACCAAAATCAATGCTCTGGTCAATTGAAAGATCCTTTGCCGGATCCAGACCGTTCTCTTTCAGGATATACTCAAAAACCATCTCCGGCATACCGCCT
>NZ_JALFPR010000115.1:0-10832 GCF_022785585.1 Oliverpabstia sp.
GCAGTATTCCTTTGTCATCTCCAGAATCTGTTCTCTCGCCTGCTGTTCTGTCATTTCTTCAAACATGTTTTCTGCTCCTTTTTTATATTCGTTTCGTAACTATTCAGTACCTTCACAGTTACGAGCAAAAATGCATTTAAAATCACCTTCGGTGATGGCATTTTTGCTTGTATGTCTCGGGATTTTGGCATAAATATGCCAAAACACCTCGCGGGATAATGGCTGCTGAATAGTTACTTCGTTTCCTTTTTATTTCTTCCGGTAAAACTGAAATTCTTCCTCATAGTACGGGAAGGTCTGATCCAGCTCATACGTTTCACTAAACCACTGGTAAGTCTCCGGATCATTCCTCTCCCAGATAGGCAGTGACGACCGACTGGTAAATACATACGGTGCATCCGCCTCTGTCAGCTGTTCCTGTAACTCCTGTAAGGATTCCGGAATCACCGCCATATCGCTGAAATCCATGGTAAAGCACTGGGTATTCCAGTGAAGCAGACTGTAGATTTCTGCCACATTTAACCCGAAACCATGCGTGTTTTCCGGAACCACTTCTGCAATTTCCTGTACAAATGCCTCCAGTTCGCCCACATTATGATAATTTTCTTTGATCTTACTGTTCTGGGAAAACTGCAGCACCGTTCCTGTACTCATGGCAAGCACTGCGGCTGTACAGGCAAGTCCCAGTGTACCGTTCACGACTCCCGCCAGATCCATCTCTTCCCAATGTTTCCATTTTCTTTCCTTAACAAATGTCATTCCCCTCTGCCCCAGATATGCCAGCAGGATCACTGCCGACAGGCTGACGCAGTCGAGATTATGATAGGATGGTCGATTGACATAATACGTCATTCTTCCCAGTGCACTGATACTCAGGAAAAACAGCAGCTGCACCTGTCCTTCATTTTTCTGTTTCGGATAAAACCAGGTACTGATTCCCATTACTGTCCCGATCAGAAACAGGACGATCACACCCATATAGGCACTCGGATACATCGGCAGATCCAGATGCAGGATGTCCACCATATAAGAATCCGACAATAACGGAATCAGGAATTCGCCCAGTGTATTGGCCGGACTGTGTTTGGACAGATTATAGAGATTCACGAGTCCATAGGCTCCGAAAAATGATGCCGTCACACAGACTGCGTGTACCGGTACGGTTCGTGCCAGACGCCCGATTCTCCATTCTCCCCCGGCAAGACACCGTGAAATATAAAGTGCCATCCATGCCACGGCGAGAATCACGCCGGTTTCCGTGTTCCAGAGGATCGCCAGCAGACAGATCAGATATCCGGCCAGACCGGTCCACCTATTCCACCACTGTTTTTTCATTAAAATCGCCGCATACAACAGAAGGATCATCGGAAAGATCATCCGATGCGGCCATACCTGCCAGTAATAACCGCCCCGCATCCCGAGTACCGGAAATGCCGCAGCAACTGCGCCAAGTGCCCGGAGGATCCGGCTTTCCACCGTCAGTTCCAGCACCAGAAATGCACAGACGTGTGCCAGTGTTCCAAGTGCCGCGATCATCAGCACGAACATCCGGAAATCTCCGCCCACCAGTTTCATCGGTATCTTAAATAACAGCCCATAATGCCCATAGATACTCGTCATTGTATCTGTATAAGGCAAGCCCTGATATACATTGTATACAGAGTTATAATACGCGTGAGCGTGAAAATGATCCCCCGCCTCCGAGCGCCCGAAAATATTCGGCGTATCCATGCAATAAAATATCAGAATCGTCAAAACTGCATATATAAGCCATACCATCCAGTCATTCTTTTCTTCTCTGATCTGTATGTTTGCATACACCCGGAAAAATACAACCAGTTCTGCCAGAAACAGCAGACTCATCAGTGGCAACGGTTGTGTGTGCCAGCCATATTTTTCCGATACGCTTCCTACCTGACCGGTTTCCATGGATACTCCGATGGCGTAAAAGATCATCTGCGATAAAATCAATACTGCAAATACCAGTTCATTGACTTTTTTATTTTTTCTGCTTAGCCATGTGCCTGTCTCCCACCGTTCTGTCAGAAGCATGCCCCCCAGAAATACCAGGCAGAATATCAATAACATGGCAGCATAAACAAGCAGATTTCCATTGCCCAGTCGGTTGATGTGATCCGACAGTTCCGGTATCAGAAAAGATGCTCCAAAGAATCCTGCTGACACCAGCAAAGCTGCCGCCCCGCACAGAATCTCTCGATTATTATTCATATTTTTCTTCCTTTTTCACATTTATCCTTTTCTATTTTCTTTCCTGTAAAGTAAAATATTTTCGGATCTGTTCATCCGTGAATGCTTCCATATCTTTTCCCTCAAGCCATGCCTGATACCACACGGCTGTCTCTTTCACTGCCTGCGCCACCTGCCAGTGCGGTTTCCAGCCAAATGCCGTACGGATCTTCGAGCAGTCCAGTTTCAGGAAATTCGCCTCGTGCGGCCCTCCCTGATACAGATTTTCCCACGCTGCCTCCCCTCCCCAGGAGTTACAGAACAGATCTGCCAGCTGACCGGTGGTGATACAGTCCTCATCTCCCGGCCCAACGTTATAGGAACCGACACACGCCGGATTTTCATACTGTGCCTGCGCGATCATCAGATACGCACCAAGCGGTTCCAGCACATGCTGGTACGGTCTTGTGGAATGTGGATTCCGTACCGCTATTTTTTCCCCTTTTGCGACTGCCCGCACGCAGTCCGGGATGATCCGGTCCGGAGCGAAATCGCCGCCGCCGATCACATTGCCCGCTCTCGCCGTGGACACCGCCACACCGGCTTCTTTTAAGAAGGATTTTTCATAGCTGTGGGTCACCAGTTCGGAACAGGACTTGCTGTTGGAATAGGGATCGTACCCATCCAACTCATCGATTTCCCGATAGCCCCACTCCCACTCGTTGTTTTTATAGACTTTATCCGTTGTCACATTCAGGAACGATTTTACACTTTTTGTCTGGCGCACCGCTTCCAGAATATTTACTGTTCCCATTACATTTGTCTCATACGTTCCCACCGGATCTTTATACGATTCCCGCACGATCGGCTGCGCTGCCAGATGAAACACGATCTCCGGCTGTGCTTCCTGCATGGTACGGATCAGTTTTTCCCGGTCGCGGATATCTCCGATCACGGAGTGCATATTTTTTCCCAGATGTAAGGTATCAAAAAGTTTCGCCTCCACCGGTGCTTCCAGCGCATATCCGGTCACCTCGGCTCCCGAAAGAATCAGGATCCGGGAAAGCCAGGATCCCTTGAATCCGGTATGTCCGGTGAGAAATACTTTTTTTCCTTTAAAAAATACCAGGTTATTCATGTCTCTTACTCCCACACTTTCCATGGAGCATTTCCACTTCTCCACATTTCTTCCAGTCTCTTCTTCTCATTCATTGTATCCATGCACTGCCAGAACCCATTATGCCGATATGCATCCAGCTGTCCTCTTCTGGCTGCCTCTTCCAGAGGATATTTCTCAAATACAGTCGCGTCTCCTTCGATCAGATCCAGGATCTCCGGTTCCAGTACCATAAATCCGGCATTGATCCATCCACTGTCTTCCTGTCTTTTCTCTTTGAAGTTTGTGATTTCTCCATCTTCCCGCAGATCCAGCGCGCCGAATCGTCCCATTGGCTGTACGGAAGTCAATGTTGCCATGCGCCCGCCTTCCTGATGGAATTTTAACAGTTCAGCAATGTTGATATCTGCCACACCGTCCCCATAGGTCAGGAAGAATGATTCTCCGTTCAGGTGTTCTCTGACCCGTTTGATTCTTCCGCCGGTCATTGTGTTTAATCCGGTATCTACCAGGGTTACTTTCCATGGTTCGGAGATGTTGTTGTGCACAGTCATTTTATTTTCCCGGGTAAAATCAAATGTCACGTCGCAGCTGTGCAGATAATAGTCTGCAAACCATTCTTTGATCATATGTTGTTTGTATCCACAGCAGATCACGAATTCGTTGTATCCATAATAGGAATAAAGTTTCATGATATGCCAGAGAATCGGTTTGTCGCCGATTTCTACCATGGGCTTTGGTTTCAGTACACTTTCTTCGCTGATGCGGGTGCCGAAACCACCTGCAAGTATTACTACTTTCATGTTTTTTCTCCTTGTTTGTTCCGATTGAAGGGCATAAAAAGCCTTATTTTATTTATTGTATCAAAAAGGGGGCTTATTTACAAGTAGGAGGGAAATGCATCCGGACGCCCGGAGAAGCCGGATGGCAGGACAGTCAGAAGGCGGCAACGTGGACAGAGGCGTTTTGAGCTAGCCACCAACTCCGACTAATATTCACGAGTGTCAGCTGACACTCGCGAAAGTCTACGTAGGTGTCGGATCTCAAAATCGCCTCTAACCGCCCACAAAGTGTTGCTCGCCTTTCTGACTGTCCTGTCATCCGGCTTCTTCGAGCTGTGTATTGAAACACGAAAAGGTACGCTACATGGTAATATAATAATAAAATTTCTTTCCTCAAATGTAACTGTTCAGTACCTTCACAGTTACGAGCCAAAATGCATAAAAAATCACCTTCGGTGATGGCATTTTGACTTGTATGTCTCGGGATTTTGACATATTCATGTCAAAACACCTCGCGGGACAATGGCTACTGAATAGTTACCCTCAAATAAACAAATCGACCATCGAAAGATAAATTTTCAGTGATCGACTTGTAAAAGTATTTTTGTTTTTACTTTAGCAGACAATTTTGTCCAAGATACCTTTTAATTGAGCGATGGCTACGCCATAGTTGGTCATTGCCACGCCCTGGTCTTTTGCCTGTTGGATGCGGTGGAGGACGTATTTGCGGTTGAACATGCAGGCGCCGCACTGGATGATCAGATCATATGGGGTCAGGTCTTTGGGGTAGTCGGTGCCGCTTACGACAGTTACTTTCAGGGTTTCGCCGTATTTTTTCTTCAGCATCCGCGGGATCTTTTCTCTGCCGATGTCTTCTTTCAGTGGGGCATGGGTGCAGCATTCGGCGATCAGGACCCGGGAATCGGAGGAGAGGTTCATCAGTTTTTTGGCTCCCTCTTTGTAGTAGTCCAGGTCGCCTTTGTAGTCGGCGAAGAGGACAGAGAAAGAGGTGAGCAGGCTTTCTGTAGGTTTGTGATCATAGACGTAGTCGAAGACCTGAGAATCGGTGATGATCAGTTTTGGGGGATTTTTCAGCTGATCCAGGGCTTCCACCAGTTTGTCGGTGGTGGTACTTAAAACAATACATTTTTTATCCAGCAGTTCCCGCATCGTCTGTACCTGTGGGAGGATCAGGCGACCTTTGGGTGCCTGGATGTCCTGGGGCATTACCAGGAGGACAACCTCTCCCTCGGATATCAGATCCCCGGTGATCGTCCGGCCGCCGAAGCCTTCAGGAACCATACGGATCATCCACTCTTTCAGTTCTGCGATTCCCGCACCGGTTTTTGCGCTCACGATGCAGACTTTCTCTTTCGTCTGTTCTCTGAGTTTTTCTGCAAATTCCTGATTTTCTTCATCTGAACGAAGATCGCTTTTACTTACCACCGGAATCACCGGTGTCTTTTTTTCCTGAAAATACCGAAACCACTCCAGTTCCTTTTCCATGTCTTCGGATGCAAATACTATCAGTGCCAGTTCCGTTTTCTGTGCAGCCAGCGCCGTCTTTTCCATCCGCATGGCTCCCAGTTCTCCCTCATCGTCAAATCCCGCCGTATCGATCAACACGCACGGACCAAGCGGTGCGATCTCCATCGCCTTGTAGACCGGATCGGTGGTGGTTCCCTTTACGTCTGCCACGATGGAGACAGACTGTCCGGAAAATGCATTGATAAAGGCAGACTTTCCGCTGTTTGTTTTTCCAAATATACCTATATGAAGCCGGTTGCCGGAAGGCGTTTCCTGTAATGTTGTACCCATCTGTGTTCCTCCTTTTGTTTCTTTTTTTGTCACTTCGATATTTATTTTTCACTTTATGTAAACTAATTTCATTATGATTATTTCTGTTCTTCCATTATGGTCTTTGGCTCATTGTCTCCATAACATAACAGACACAGCAAACAAACCCTGCGCCTTTGCAGTTGTTGTCTGCTGTGTCATATTCCCCGGCTGTGACAGCCATTTTTTCTTTTTAGAACCGGAAATCTCTCTGTCCGTTTTCGATATCCCGCAGGTGTTCTTCTGCGATTCTGCGGACTTTCTCACTCGGGATATTGTCCAGTTCTTTTTCGATCAGTTTCATACCGATTTCTTTTGTCTTTGGTGAAGCATAATCCTGGAGATACTCCATCAATGTCATCAGTGCATTCGGATGACAACAGTTGAGGATCTGTTTGCTCTTGCACAGGGACATAAAACGGTCGCCGGTTCTTCCGGCGCGGTAGCAGGCAGTACAGAAACTCGGGATATCTCCCATCTCCATTAACCACCGTACGATCTCATCCAATGTCCTCTGGTCACTGACATCAAACTGTGCGGAAGTCACTTCATCTTCCGTCTCCGGTGTATCGTATCCACCAACACTCGTCTTTGACGCACCACTGATCTGAGAGACACCCAACGGAAGTACTTTTTCACGAACTGCCTGACTCTCTCTGGTAGAGATGATCATACCGGTATACGGCACTGCGATACGGATCAGCGCGCAGATTTTTGCAAAAATGTCATCACTGATACTGTTATCAAATACCGTTGGATCGATATCGTCCGCATGTTTGATACGTGGTACACTGATCGTATGCGGTCCCACACCGTGTACAGCTTCCAGATGTTCTGCGTGCATCAAAAGCCCCGCAAATTCATAACGATAAAGCTCCAGTCCAAACAGCACACCAAGACCCACATCATCGATACCACCTTCCATCGCACGGTCCATGGCTTCGGTATGATATGCATAGTTGTGTTTCGGTCCCTTCGGATGCAGTTCTTCGTAGCTCTTTTTGTGATATGTTTCCTGGAACAGAATATAAGTTCCGATTCCGGCTTCTTTTAATTTTCGATAATTTTCCACGGTGGTCGCCGCAATATTTACGTTCACACGGCGGATGGCTCCGTTTTTATGTTTGATACTGTAAATCGTTTTGATAGATTCCAGAATATATTCGATTGGATTGTTTTCCGGATCTTCTCCTGCCTCGATCGCCAGTCGTTTATGTCCCATATCCTGCAGAGCTGTCACTTCTTTTACAATCTCTTCCTGGGTCAGTTTTTTCCGGGCGATATGTGTATTCTTTTTATGATACGGACAGTATACACAGCCGTTGATACAGTAATTGGACAGATACAACGGTGCAAAAAGCACGATCCGGTTTCCGTAAAATTCTTTTTTAATCTCTGCCGCAAGTTCATACATTTCCTGAATCTTGTCCGGCATCTCACAGGCCAGCAACACAGAAGCCTCTCTGTGTGTCAGTCCTTTGCATTCCTTTGCTTTCGCAAGGATCTGGTCAATCAGTTCTATATTATCTTTATTTGCATCTGCATAAGCCAGGGTCTCTCTGATCTCTTCATCTGAGATAAATTCCTCGGCTTTTAACGATTTCGGATTATACATAACGTCTCTCTTCCTTTCTTTTTGGTCAGGCTGCCGGGTCTTCTGTGATTCCATTCGGATCCCGCAGACAGATTTCCGCAATCTTCCCAATTAGTATTTCTTTCTTGTTTTTCATCGGCACATTGCACTGTCTCCGCGATCTGTCACACACTGATAACCAATCGCAGCTATGCGCCGTTCCAGACAGCCGCGGCACTCTGCCGCTTCTTCGCCCGTACAGATTTTATTGTCATACAGCTGGTATTTGTCCCTCACCTGAATCGGTGACAGGTTTGGCATCACCACGTTGGCTCCTGCCAGAATACCCTTTTCTCTTCCCATCGGATGGATCGTTCCGAGTGCAGTGGTGGATGGCAACAGTACCATCGGATGAATCAGCCGGATGATTGCCAGAAGCCGTAAGGTATCTTCCAGCGTTCCTGCCTTTTCTTCTGCAAATGGGGTATCCTGATGGGGAATAAACGGTCCGATTCCCACCATCTCCGGTTGGAGTTCTTTGATAAACACCAGATCCTCATATAAGGTATCCAGCGTCTGTCCCGGCGATCCTACCATAAAGCCACACCCTGTCTGATATCCGATCTCCTTCAGTTCCCTCAGACACTCTTTTCTGTGTGCCAGTGACATCTGTGACGGATGAAGTTTCTGATAATGCACTTCATCTGCCGTCTCATGCCGAAGCAGATACCGGTCAGCCCCCGCGTCAAAATACGCCTGATAGCTTGCCCGTTCTTTCTCTCCGATCGATAACGTCACCGCACAGTCCGGATATCGTTTCTTGATTTCTTTTGTGATCGTACAGATCCGCTCATCGGTATAATAAGGATCTTCTCCTCCCTGGAGTACAAAGGTCCGAAAACCCAGTTCCCATCCGCTTTCACAGCACGAGAGGATCTGATCCATGGTCAGCCGATATCTCTCCGCTTTTTCATTGCCACAGCGGATCCCACAGTAATAACAGTTATTTTTGCAATAATTGGTAAATTCGATCAGCCCCCTCAGGTAGATCTCTTTTCCATAATATTTCCCGGCTGTCGCTCTCGCCCGCCGGTACAGTTCCTCGATCAGTTCCTGATCGGTTGTCGTCAGCAGTTCTTCCAGCTCCTCACGGCTGATCATCTGCTCTTGTTCGATCTTACTCAGTATGTCTCTGTTCATGCATGTCTCCTATTTCGAGTAAACTGCTTTTGCCGAGATTCCTTCCAGTCTTCCGATCTTGCCGGTCAGGGCATTGATCGTATCCTGTGGCGCATCCATCGCGATGCTGATCACATGGATCTTTCTCTCCCGGTAGGGAATCCCCATTCTTCCTATAATATAACTTCCATATTCATGAAGCAGCTGGTTGAGTTTCTCGACTTCCTGTGGTTCTTCCACGATAATTCCAATCACGGCAATTCTGTTCATGTTCCACTCACTCCCTTATATCTGCACTTTCTGTGCCTGCTTCTTTTCAATACAGAGAGCAGAAAATTCTGCTCTCTGTAGCTGTAGTATCTGTATGTTATTCCACATCAAACTTTTCCAGACTCTCCAGTCTTGACTGATATTTGGAGTCGGAAGATTCTGTAAAGGACGCTTCACCTTTCATCTTTTCCAGCGCTGCTACTGCTTTCTTTACCACCTGCAGCGTACCTGCTCCGGCCACACATCCTCCAGGACATGCCATTCCTTCCAGCAGATAGCCATTGTACTTACCGGCTTTCGCCATCTGGAGCATCTTCTTGCAGTTCTGCAGACCTTCTGCATTGACCACTTTGACTTCCCGTTCCGGATCGATCCGTTTTACCGCATGTACGACAGCCTGTGCAACCCCTCCGCTGACTGCAAAACCGCGTCCATCTGCACTTGCACGGAATAAAGGTTCGCCTTCCGGAATATCCTTCCAGTCCACACCTTTCGCATCAAACATTCCGGCAACTTCCTCAAATGTCAGTACAAAATCCACATAACTGCGGATACTCTTCCGGCTTGCCTCCAGTTTTTTCGCTGCACACGGACCAACAAAGACGATCTTGCAGTCCGGTTCTTTCTGTTTGATCAGTCGCGCAGTCAGAACCATCGGCGTCAGCGCCATGGAAATGCATTTTGCCTGTTCCGGGAACAGTTTTTTCGCCATCATAGACCAGGACGGGCAACAGGATGTTGCCATGAACGGCAGTTTTTCCGGAACTTCTTCCAGAAAATCCTTTGCTTCTTCCACCGTACACAGATCCGCTCCGATCGCAACTTCTCTCACATCGGTAAATCCCAGTGCCTGAAAAGCGCCACGGATCTTTGTATTTTTCATATTCTGGAACTGACCTGCGATCGCCGGCGCAAGAATCGCATAAACCGGTGTCTCGCTCTTTATCGCCTTGATCGTCTGAAAAATCTGCCCCTTATCCACAATGGCACTGAACGGACAGCTTACCAGACACTGACCGCAGGATACACATTTCTCCTGATCGATCTCCGCTCTTCCATATTCATCGGAACCAATCGCATTCATTCCGCATGCTTTTGTACATGGACGCTCCTGTTTGATGATCGCATTATACGGACAGGCTTCCACGCACTTTCCACATTTGATACATGAAGACTCATCAATATGAGATCTTCCACCTTCCATATGGACAGCCTTCTTCGGACAGACCTCCACGCATGGATGTTCCAGACAGCCCTGACATCCTTCTGTTGTCATGACTCTCTTCTCCGGACAGGCATTGCAGGCGAATTTGATCACATTGATAAGCGGCGGTTCGTAATATTTTTCTTCTATAATACTGGGTTCCACACCTTTGGAGATTGGCGCATGCTCTGTGATTTTTCTCAGCGACATTCCCATTGCCACACGCAGACGCTCACCAACGACTGCCCGCTCCAGAAAAATACTGTCTCTGTAAGTTGCAACCTCTCCCGGGATGATCTTATATGGAAGTTCTTCCAGTACCTCCTCCGGAGATTGCTCTTCGTATGCCATACGGGCAATCTCCGTAAATATTTTGTGTCTGATTTCTGTCTTGGATGAATACAGTCCTCTCATTTTTCCTCCTGATCTTCCGTTATACATTTTTCATAGGTTTTCTTTTTGATAGTACTCTTAAAAATGATAGCATCCACCCTGTCAGAATTCAATAGTTCCGCCTACATCTACCTATGCAAATACGGAATAGTTCCAGGAGTTTTCCTATAATATTATGATACCAGTTTATTCATAACTTTCGTTATGTAACAGTTCATGTTCTTTGCCTTTTAATAATCCGGCGTACAGTTCCTGAACCAGCGGGTTCTCATCGGATTTCTTGATGATCGT
>NZ_JALFPR010000138.1:0-11531 GCF_022785585.1 Oliverpabstia sp.
GATTTACGCGAGCAACGAGTCAAAGTCCGTGCTTGCACGGAACCTTGAGGAGTGCCGCGATAACGATAAAAACTCGCAAAGCGTGATTTTATCGTTTAAATGCATTTTGGCTCGTAACTGTGAAGGTACTGAACAGTTACGGCATATTTATATTAAAAGGTCTCTCTCGACATTACCTGTAAACAGTTATAAATCATCTGCTTTTCCACTAAGAGATTTAAAAAATGTTTGTATCTTTTCTCCGTATGAATTATAATAGATATAACAATTGCCATTCAAACAAGGAGGTAATCTATCATGAAGAAAAATGTTCAGCGCTTACTAACAATCAGCATTCTGACTTCTATGACCGGTGCTGGTATTTTTGCTATAAATAAACTGATCAACGCTTCCGCTGTAATCCGCAATGCGTTGCATAATAAATCTCAGTATTTCTACGACTGGAAATTTGGACGCATTCATTACACGATTGAAGGTTCCGGTTCTCCACTGTTACTTTTACATGATCTTTCCCCTGCAAGCAGCTCTGTCGAATGGAAATTTCTCAAAAAGCAGCTCGCAAAAGATCACACAGTATACTGCATGGATCTGTTGGGCTGTGGATGTTCTGATCGTCCGAAAATCACTTATACAAACTTTCTTTATGTTCAGTTGATCACCGATTTTATCAAAGCTGTTATCAAACAGCCAACGGATGTACTGACCAGTGGATTATCCGGTTCTTTTGCTGTCATGGCATGCAAAAATGATTCATCCATTATCCGCCGAATCATGATGATCAACCCGGAAGATCTCGCAGTGTTGAATCAGATTCCTGACAGACAATCCAAAGCATCTAAATTTCTGCTTGAACTTCCTCTGATTGGTACTTTGGTTTATAACATTCTGAATTCCCGTCCAAATATTGATCTGGCATTTACCGAAAAGTATCTTCATAACCCATTTCATGTAGATACAGAACTGGAAGATCTCTATTATGAGTCCTCGCACCTGGAAAATGGTGCCGGAAAGTACTTGCTCGCGAGCATTACCGGGAAGTACATTTACTGTAATATCAGTCACGCATTGAAGACCATTGACAACAGTATCTATATCCTGGAGGGTGATTCTGAACCCCGTGCCAGAGAAAGTGTTGCTTTATATACTTCTATTAATCCCGCAATCGAATCCGAGATGATAAAAAGCACCAAACACCTGCCTCAGATAGAAGCACCCGAACAGGTACTGGAAGCTGTTAACATCTTTTTTGCCTCATAAATTCTATCGTCCAATGCTAAAATATCCAGTATATCGTTTTTGAAATAGCTGTATCCTACGTGAATGATACAGTTATTTCGAAAACGATATACTATTTTTAAAGAAAAAGCAAGAATATTCGAAAAGGTATTCTTGCTTTTCTGTCGTTTTCATTGCTTTCATTTTATATTTTTCTGAAAGTTTACATAATAT
Organism: Oliverpabstia sp.; assembly: GCF_022785585.1. Lineage (NCBI taxonomy): Bacteria > Bacillati > Bacillota > Clostridia > Lachnospirales > Lachnospiraceae > Oliverpabstia > Oliverpabstia sp. Next base: position 1,450 of record NZ_JALFPR010000138.1, read on the forward strand.
TTTTTTTACTTTTACCACATTCCCTGCCAATTTTTAATTTTTTCTGTCGATATTTTTTCAATCTTCTAACGTTCCAAAATCCCTTTAAAATCAACGGTTTTCCCATCTTTTTCACCTGTTATTTTGTTGACATGCTTACACTGTTATTATATTATAATAGGTACAGCACTTTTTTGTTGGTTTATGTGGAATTTCGTCGCATCATGGCATAGATACATATGTTTTTACATTCAACTGATATCTATTTTACTGATTACTTATATCATTTACACACGATTTTCCATGCAAAACAGTGCCCGACAGACGGTATCAAGAATGTATATGCCTTTCTTAAACGATCTGAAAATCTTACCCGCTAACCCAGCGCAGAATCTTTTCTGCACACAATTTCATTATGCTTACATCTGCAAATACAAAAGGAGTTTTATGGTTTTTTCGAGCTTATTTTTTGTTTTTTTCTTTCTGGCGTTAAATCTGATCGCCTATCATTTTGCTGATGGTATTAAGCGGAAAAATATGGTTCTCCTCGGTTTTTCTCTGGTGTTTTACTCCTGGGGAGGACCGAAATATCTTCTGCTTCTGCTCAGCATGGTCTTTGCCTCCTGGCTGTTCGCCTTATTGATTGATCAGTACCGGGAAGAAGGACTGAGTAAAATATTTTTGATCTGTGACTGTGTATTTATGTTAGGTCTGCTTTGTATTTTCAAATATCTGACCTTCTTTTCATCCATCACAAACACGATCTTCCATTTTCCAAAAGAAATTCCGCAGATTGCTCTGCCAATCGGTATTTCTTTCTACACTTTCCAGCTGCTCTCTTACGTCATCGACGTATATCGCGAGGAAGTGGCACCGCAGCGCAAATTCGTAAATCTGCTGCTGTATGCTTCCCTGTTTCATCAGTGTATCGCCGGACCAATCGTTCGTTACCAGCTGGTTGCTGATGAGATTGAGAACCGTAAAGTGAAAACGGATGAATTATACAGGGGTATCAAACGTTTTACCATTGGGCTTGCCAAAAAAGCTATTCTGGCAAACGGCTGTGCATCTGTAGCAGATACCCTGGTTCCAACACTCGCCAAGGACATCGCCGAGATTCCTGCAGCCGGTCTGTGGATTGGTATGTTGTTCTATGCATTGCAGATTTATCTTGATTTTTCTGCCTATTCCGATATGGCAATCGGTATGGGGCTTATGGTCGGTTTTCACTACGACGAGAACTTTAATTACCCGTACATCTCCGGTTCCATCAAAGAGTTCTGGAACAGATGGCATATTTCCCTCGGAACCTTCTTCCGTGATTATGTCTATATTCCGCTCGGTGGTAATCGAAAAGGTGCCCGCAGACGTACCATCAACCTGTTGATTGTCTGGGGACTTACCGGATTCTGGCACGGAGCCAGCTGGAACTTTATTTTCTGGGGACTGTATTTCTTCCTGTTCATCTACATGGAGAACACCTTCCTTCTGGAAAAGTTTTCCCGCCTTCCGCGCTTTGTGAGCCATCTGTATGCCATGGTCGTGGTTTACTTCGGATGGGTGCTGTTCCGCTGTGAATCTCTGGGCAATCTTGGAGCTATCTTGAAAGGAATGTTTGGTCTGAACCACAACGGTTTTATCGATCTTTCGACCTCTGTTCTTTTCCAGAATAATCTGTATCTGCTGATTTTCTGTATCATCGCTTCCACACCGTTGCTGAAAAATATAGGCACTTACATCAAACGACTTGACCTTGTGCATTACCGGATTCCTTATCTGACCTACGCATATGAGATTGTAATACCTCCTGTATTGCTGATTCTTTCACTCCTTGCGCTGGTCGGAAACAGTTACAATCCATTTTTATACTTCCAGTTTTAAAGGATCTGTCTGAACATGAATACAAATAAAAAAGAAAAATTTATTAATAAAAACAATGCCGTCCACAAGCGATTCTGGCAGATCGGAATCCGAACCTTCTTCGTGTTCCTTTTTGTGATCGCTTTTATCGGACTTCTGCTTCCTCTTAGACCGAAAGAATCGGAACTGGAGAAGCGTGAACTTTCCAAATTCCCGAAACCAACTGTTTCTACCGTGTTAAACGGCGGATTTTTCTCTGACATCAGCACCTGGTATGCAGATACCTTTCCGTTCCGTGAGAAACTGATGCGTGCCAATGCCAGCATGAAAAAATTCTATGGTATCACCACACAGGAAATCTACGGAGACGCTGCACAGGGGGATGAGATCCCGGATGCGGATGCAGAGATGGAAACCACCCCCACTCCAACACCTGAAGAAGATATTCAGGAAGAGGACGGAACCATCCATGCGGAACCGGAAAGACTGGGAACCATCTATATCGCCGATAACCGCGGTTTTGAACTTTACGGCTTCAGCCGGGCGGGCGCAGACGCTTACATCAACATGATGAACTCTGCTGCCACCCAGTTAAAAGATATCGCAACCATTTATGATATTCTGGTTCCTACCAGTATCGCAGTCAATATCGATCAGGAAAATCAGCAGAAAGTCGGCTCCAACAGCCAGGAAGACACATTTGCTTATGTAAACGGACATCTGGATGCTTCCATCAACCAGGTAGCTGTTCTGGATGCCTTAAAGAACCATAACAGTGAATATCTTTACTTTAAAACGGACCATCACTGGACCGCTGACGGTGCCTACTATGCTTACAAAGAGCTGATGAAAGCCAAAGGCATGACGCCTTCTCCTCTGACCGATTACACGAAGAGCGAATATCCGGGATTCGTCGGTTCCTTCTATCAGTACAGTAATCAGTCTGAAACACTGAAAAATAATCCGGATACGGTTGTTGCCTACACACCGACTTGCAATGATCTGACTTACACCAATACAGATGGACAACAGGTATCGGGATATGTAGTCTCAGATGCAACGAAGTACTCCGAAGCCAACAAATATCTGTGCTTCATCTGCGGTGATCAGCCGTACGAACGCATCGATAACCCGAACATCACCGACGGATCATCCTGCGTAGTTATCAAGGAATCTTACGGTAACGCTTTCATACCATTCCTGGTCAACAGTTACCAGACCGTACACGTTGTCGACTACCGTTACTTCAGTGGCAACCTGGTCGATCTTGTAAAAGATAACAATATTCAGGATGTTATTTATGTCAATAACGCAAATGCACTGATTGAAAGCGCAGTAAAGAACATGAGTCGTATTATCAGTTAAATCAGTTCAATCAAAATCGGTCCACCGGACCAACTATTGATATGCAACGCAATAAAAAAAGAAACCATCCGGTTTCTTTTTTTATTTTATGTTTTGTTACAACTATTTTTCACCTTCGGTCAGTGTCAGGAACGTATCGATCAGATCTTTTACATTCATTTTATTAACCAGACCGCAGTTTCCATCCTGATCTTCCATCACATAAAAACTGGAATCTCTTGGCGTGTAGGAGATTGTAATCTTACTTCCGTCCGTTCCATGATAAGAAAGTGTAAGTTCCGCATCACCTTTTGTCGTATTTTCTTCCAGACGGTTCTGGCATACCATAGCTGCTGCTGCCCGGTAGAACGCGGTGAAGTTATCACTGTCTGCTTCCTGATCATTCACATAGTAAGTGGTCACGGTCTTCTTCTCTTCTTCGTCATCTACGTCCTCGCTGTCCGCATCTGTATCATCATCTGCATCATTGTCTGTGTCTTCACTCTTATCTTTCTCCACTTTTTCTTCTGTTACAACCCGTTTCAGTGTATAAGTGGTTCCCTGATAGGTCACATCCAGATGATCCAGGTCACTGATCGTCATAGAATCAATAGATGTTTTCCAGTAGTCAAATGCTTTTCCGTTCATCAGCGTATCCAGGGATGCCTGAGAAATTCCGTGAAGTTCACCGGAGTCACCCAGTCTCACATAATAATTTCCATCGGTTTCGTTAATATTTCCCACATACAGAACCAGTTCTCTGTCCACGGTTTCTGTGGTAGTTTCACCTGAATCGTCTGTATCGTCCGTATTTGCATCAGAATCGCTTTCTGCGTCGTCTGTGGATTCAGCTTCCACTTCTTCGGTATAATCGACTGTGAGGGCCATTTTCGGCTTCTCAAGGCCATATGTTGCCCAGTCCGTACAGTTGTAGTTGTAATATCCGGCAAAACTAAGGCCGGCAACGGTATTTTGCAGGGTTCCCACCTGCGTGGAATCCGCTTCCTGTTTCTTGTTATCCTCTTCCTGTACATACCAGCCTGTAGAAGACTTTCCGTTATTCGTAACCGTATACGAATTGTTGTCTTTTTTCACAACAATCTTGCTGATCGTTGAAGATGTGATGGTTGGATAACTCTCACTTTCTGCATAATTGTACAGGCCGCCTGAAAAAGTGCTTCCAAAATCCGTACTGGTCGTATACACGGTTGAAGCATCATCATTCAGACAGATATACGTATTACCGGTGGAACTGTTCTTGTCACCAACTGTAATCTTTTCGCTGCTTCCGTCTGTTTTTACCACCTCGATCACATTGGTCGGAACGTCCAGACCGTATTCTCCCGGATCCTCCACATCCGTCAGGGTACGATCCGCTTTGACGGATGCCAGACAGGATACTACGCTGTCTACTTTCGAAGCATCCACCGGAAAATCCTCCTGACCTTCCAGTGTCCAGCTGTCTTCCGCTTTTTGGAAGGTGACTGTTTGATCCCCCGCCTCAAAAGTCAATGTGCTGATATCATCACTGGCGATTGCCGCCACTTCTTCCTGCGTGGTCTCTTCTTCCGTTGTCTCTTCCTCACTGCTGTTCGCTTTTAACAGTGCAAAATAACACACGATCAAGACACACAGAAGAACAACCCCCGCAAGAATTACAAATAAGCCCCTTTTTTTCTTCATTACTGTTTTCTCCTCTTAAACCAGATCACCGTACCGATCAGCAGAAATGCCACCGGGATCACACCGCACACGATGATACTCCAATATGCCGCATCAAACTGTGGAACAGTCAGATAACTCATGGTCAGGCTCTTGCTCGTCACATCGATGACCGGTGCATCGTTTTCACACATCCAGCCCAGCGCTGCCAGCACCAGATCCGTATTGCCTCCGGATACCTGCTGATCGGTAGCTTCGTCCAGAAGGCTGGCACAGCCGAAACACACCAGCTGTGTGGTATTATCATCATCCACCTGCTCGGTTACAGAAACACCAACCTGGAAACTGCCTTCTTCATCGCTGTCTTCTTTCTCATATGTGGTCATATTCTGTACATCTGTCTTTATATACGCTTCGTCAGATGTTGATAACAGAGAAGAAATCTGCAGCGTATCACGGTAATCGCTCAGTGTTTTTACCGGCTGTGAGATCGGTGCCAGCACATAGCGGTTGTTACTCTTAATGTCGGAAGTAATATCAGAACTGTCAATAGTCGGAACAATATAGTACGGTCTCTGCATAATGTAATGTCCGGTATCTCCCTCCATGATCACACCGTCCCCTGTGGTTACACCGTAATTTTCCAGTACACTCTTCAGATTCGGCATATCTGTTCCGGTATATTCTGTAAAAATCATCACTTTTCCGCCGGCTTCCATGTAGGTAATGATCTTTTGTGCTTCTTCTTCAGAAAGATCTTTCTGCGGTGCCGCGATCAGCAGGCATCCGGTGTCCTCCGGAACCGCATCCTGTGTCAGCAGATTCAGACTCTGTACATCATAATTAGCTTTCTGCAGGCTGTCTGTCAGACTGCTGTTTAATTCCAGTTCCTCATGACCTTCCAGCGTATATATTACCGGCAGATTCTCGGAAGTGACATAAGAAATCGCACTGTCAATCTGTCCTTCCCCGTCAAACCCTGTAGTGTTGGTCTGGTAGGTTGTATAATCCATTTCTGTTTCATACAGATCGCTGTAACTGATCACCTTACTCTTCTCCCCTGCAACCACGATCAGACTGTTATCTGCCACATCATCGCTGGTATACTGTGAAGTAAAGTTCGGATATAACACCGGGTCTTTTTTCTCTACTTTGATATGTTTGGACTCCTCTTCGTATCTGATCAGCATTTTTTCCAGTACCGAGTCTTCTTTTCCTGACTGTACGATATGGTAGATCGTAACATCCGTGTTCATATCTTTCAGATACTTCACTGTCGTATCAGAGATCGTATACAGCTTCTGGGTACTTACATCCACCTGGGTATATTTTTCCGGAATCTGTCCAACGATCAGGTTGATAACGACCAGCACCGCGATCACAATAGCAGTGATTCCCATACTGTAAGAACCGTTTTTCAGGGATTTTTTATCGATGCTTCCCATTCCTTTGATGGTGCTTCCCGCCGATTTTAATTTCTTTTTGATATTGATTTTCATTCTTCCAGCCTCCTAATTCCATCTTCTCTTGGTAATGGTCTGAACCGTAAGAACCAGGAAAATAATGATCACAGACAGGAAATATACCACTCCCTGCAGGTCCAGAATACCGTTGGTAAAGTTATCAAAGTGACTGGTAATATCGAAAACAGCCAGGAATTTCTGAATGCTTCCCTCAAATAGTGTGGATTTTACCACATAGGTGATGGCAAGTGCCGCTTCTCCTGCGATACCGATAACTGCTGCGATCCACAGATTCCGGATCATATGGTATATCCACACAGCAGCCAGCAGCACCAGAAGCATATAGCACGCCAGAGACGCCATGGAACTGTCCGGGATCAGAGATCCGATACCCGTGATCATATAGCAGACAAACAGTACGATAAAGGTTACGACTGCTGCAATGACCGGATTTTCTGTAACGGAGGACCAGAAGACTCCAACTGCGATCTGGGCAAATCCAAGAAGGGCAAACCCGAGCACTGCCGTATATGCCATCGCATAAGATACGGTACCATATTTTCCCATGATCATCGGGTACAGACAGATGATCAGTACCGGGATCGCATAAACCGTAGCTACTGCCAGAAACTTTCCAAGAACAATCTCACTGACTGATACCGGAGCTGTCAAAAGCAGCTGATCGGTCTTCTGTTTCCGTTCTTCTGCAATCGTTTTCATCGTCAGAACCGGCACCAGAATCAGAAAAATAAAGGTAACGGCACTTAATGTGGTTCCAAATAACGGGTAGGCATTCTGCAGGTTATAGGCAGTAAAATAGATGCCTTCCAGAAGCAGAATGAAAAATATAAATACATATCCGATCATAGAGGTCAGATAACTTTTTACTTCTTTCTTATAAATTGCTTTCATCATGAGCCTCCTGTTCTGTTTCATTCTCTTTTTCCGTATCTGTACCGGTCTCATCTTTCGGTGCAGACTCCGGCTTGGTGTCTTGTTCATCCGGAACAGGGGCTGTTTCGTTCTGTGTCAGTTCAAGGAAGATGTCTTCGAGGGATACTTTCGTAAACTGCATATTCATGATCGGCATCTTGGCTTCTGCCATCATATAAAACAGTTTTTCACGGATATCCGTCTTTTCTTCTGTTGTGATCACCATACTTACTGTTTTTTCGTTTTCTCCCGGTTTCCACTCTAATTTTTGTATTTCTTCTACGTCGCGCAACATTTTTTCAACATCCTGTTTTTCTCCTTTTACGGTAAGCTCCAGGGTGTTGCTTCCCAGTGAATGGTTCATCAGGTTTTCTGTGGTATCGCTCGCAACCAGTTTACCGTGGTTGATGATCATGATGTAATCACACACAGCACTTACTTCTGACAGAATATGAGAACTTAGTATAATGGTATGTTCTTCGCTGAGTTTCCTGATCAGTTCACGGATCTCAATGATCTGTTTTGGATCAAGTCCTACGGTTGGTTCATCAAGGATGATGATTTCAGGATAGCCGAGGATCGCCTGGGCAAGTCCTACCCGCTGTTTGTATCCTTTTGACAGATTTTTTATCAGACGGTTTTCCATCGCGGTGATGCCTGTCAGTTCCATGACCTGTTCGATCTGGGTTTCTCTTTCGTATTTCGAAACTTTTTTGAGTTCTGCAGCGAACTTCAGGTATTCAGCTACCGTCATATCAAAGTACAGCGGTGGCTGCTCCGGCAGGTATCCGATGCATTTTTTCGCAGCTTCCGGCTCCTCAAGGATGTTGTGTCCGTCAATCAGGACTTCGCCGGATGTGGATGCGATATAGCCGGTCATAATGTTCATGGTTGTTGATTTTCCGGCACCGTTTGGACCTAAGAAACCGTAGATCTGACCTTTGTCCACGTGAAATGACAGGTGATCGACAGCGATGTGATCACCGTATTTCTTTACTAAATTCTTCACTTCTATCACAGTTTGTTACCTCCTTTATTGGTATTATTTTATATAAAAAGTGTGATGAAGTTTCGAAATGTTTGTGTTTTCTTTGTGAAATGTGTGCGACTTTGAATACTCGGACGCTCAGGTTCCTCTTATCTTCCCCAGGTGGCCGGGTCTGCGCTCGGTTTGAGCCTGTAGTCTCAAACTCGTGCTCGACAAGCGGCTCATCTGGGGAAGATACGAGGGATCTGAGCTGGGTATTCAAAGCTGGAGAGGAGGTGTATGGGGAACGTTATTGGCTGATATTTATGGGAGCTGTTGGGGACGGAGATTTTTGGCTTTTTGACTGGAGAATAGCTCAGGAAATGCGCGAGTTAAAATGTGTGGCACGGTGTAGACGGAATGTTATGGGGTTACATTTATGGCCTACATTCAGAGTTGATATTTTAAAATCATTTTCGAAAGAATATCTTATATGATTTGTATGAATTTTAGATGCGCGTAGTAGAAGAGTGTTCATGGGAGTGATTTTTCTCTGCCCTGTTTTCAGCTTCGCATACCTGACGCTTTACATCTGTTCTCCGTCTTTATTGTTTCATAGTTATTTTCAGATCCGATCACGGGGTTATGTCTTATTTCAGTTTTCAATTTTATGGTATATAACGTTTTGTTTTCTTCCACTAATTTCTAATGATCTTATTTTTTACTTTTCTCGTATTTTCCCTATATTGACGTTTTTACTATCTGATCCGATATGTTTGTTGACTTGTGCAAAGAAACCCCGTTTTGAGCCGTTTTTCGGCTTCTCACGGGGTTTTCTTGAGTTCTTTTGTTATTTAATCGGTTCTTTTGATGGAAGGCCGGCTTTTCTTGGAAATTTTTTTCCGGTTGGTTGGATTTTTCGGATGACTACGAAGGATCTTTCCATGTCGGTGTCTGCCAGCTGGAATTTTTCGGTTTTTTCCAGGCTGCCGCCAAGGATTTTGATGGCGGTTTGGGCTTCGGTCAGTTCCTCCTGAATTCTGCCGGACTTGTACGGTATGAAGTGACCACCTGTTTTTACATAGGGCAGGCAGTATTCGGATAGCGTACTCAGGTTGGCTACAGCGCGTGATACACACAGATCGAACTGTTCTCTGTAGTCTGCATGACGGGCGTAGTCTTCGGCTCTTCCGTGGATAGCGCGGATTCCTTTGAGACCGAGGGTTTCAATGACGGTGTTCAGGAATTTAACACGCTTGTTCAGGGAGTCAAGAAGGACGATCTCCTGATCCGGAAAAGCGATTTTTAACGGTATGCCGGGAAATCCGGCGCCTGTTCCAAGATCCAGGATTTTCATCGGTTTGCTGTAATCACACACTTTGACAGACGCTACGCTGTCCAGGAAGTGTTTGGTGATGACTTCTTCGTATTCGGTAATGGCCGTCAGGTTCATCACTTTGTTCCATTCCACCAGAAGTTCATAGTAGGTCAGAAACTGTTCGATCTGTTTTTCATTTAATGTGATCTCCAGCTCGGCAAGTCCTTTTTCAAACCATGTGGTATCGTATTGAGCCATGCTTGTTCCTTTCTTTTCTTATCGTAACTGTCCAGTAGTCCAGTACATTCACAGTTACTACCTGCTGAATAGTTACTTCTTATCTTACATTTTTTTCATACTTCTTTCATCTGCGTTAGAGCGTGTTTGAAAAAGGCTTTTCGTGAGCTGCGAGTCCCAGTTTGTGGGAGATTTTATCCGAATGAGGGCGGCGTAGCGGGCTACGCTGAGGCTTTTTTAACTGTGCAATCGGATTCACAGACAAATGAATGCTACAGTTATTTCGAAAACGATGTACCAGATGCAGAAAGGAATTGCA
>NZ_JALFPR010000121.1:0-14896 GCF_022785585.1 Oliverpabstia sp.
ACCGTACTCTGGCAAAGACGGGTCTGGTACATGATGAAGGTCCGGACAAAGATGGGGGTGTAGGCCCTTATGTGCAGAGTGAGAGACAGGCACAGGGTCTGTATCTGAAATATGCAAAAAAACTGATCGAGCAGGGAGACGCTTATTATTGCTTCTGCGATAAAGAACGTCTGGAAAGTTTGAAGACAGAAGTAGCAGGAAAAGAGATCACCGTATACGACAAACACTGTCTGCATCTGTCCAAAGAAGAAATCGAGGCAAACCTGGCAGCAGGAAAACCATACGTTATTCGTATCAATATGCCGACCGAAGGAACCACAACTTTCCATGATGAGCTGTACGGAGATATTACAGTAGAAAATAACGAATTGGATGATATGATTCTGATCAAATCTGACGGATATCCGACCTACAACTTTGCAAATGTTATCGATGATCATCTGATGGGAATTACTCATGTAGTAAGAGGAAACGAATATCTGTCCTCTGCACCGAAGTACAACCGTCTGTATGAAGCATTTGGATGGGAGATCCCAAAATACATCCACTGCCCGCTGATCACAAACGAAGATCATCAGAAACTGTCCAAACGCTGCGGCCATTCTTCTTATGAAGATCTGCTGGATCAGGGATTCCTGACTGAAGCAATCGTAAACTTTGTGGCACTTCTTGGATGGAGTCCGTCTTCCGACAATGAGATCTTCTCTCTGGAAGAACTGGTAAAAGAATTCGATTACCACAGAATCAGCAAATCTCCTGCAGTTTTTGACATGGTAAAACTTCGCTGGATGAACGGCGAATACATGAAGAAGATGGAGGATGACAAATTCTATGAGATGGCTCTGCCGTATCTGAAAGAAGTGATCACAAGAGATCTGGACTTCCACAAGATCGCTGCTATGGTAAAAACAAGAATCGAAGTATTTCCGGATATCAAAGATCAGGTGGATTTCTTTGAAAAGGTACCGGAATATGAGACATCCATGTATGTGCATAAAAAGATGAAAACCAACGAAGAAACTTCTCTGCAGGTACTCAGGGAAGTACAGCCGTTACTGGAGGCACAGGAAGATTTCAGCAACGATGCACTGTTTGAGATGCTTTCCGCTTACGCAAAAGAGCATGGTTACAAAGTTGGTTATGTGATGTGGCCGATCCGTACCGCTCTTTCCGGAAAACAGATGACACCGGCAGGCGCCACAGAGATTCTGGAAGTACTCGGAAAAGAAGAGAGTCTTGTAAGAATCCAGGCGGCCATTGACAAACTGAACTAACTATGCAGCAGGTAGTATTCCGCGAGGTGTTTTGGCATGGTTCTGCCAGAATCCCTCACGGTTACAAGCTGACAAAAGCAGCAGAATAATTCCCATATGGAGGGAAAGAATGGAGTTTAACAGGGAACAGCAGCAGGCAATGGAACATAAAGATGGTCCGATGCTTGTACTTGCCGGACCGGGATCCGGCAAAACGGAAGTTATTATCCGCCGTACCCGTAAACTGATTCAGAATTATCAGGTCGCTCCTTCATCTATCCTGGTGGTCACCTTTACCAAGGCGGCTGCAGGACAGATGAGGGAGCGATTTTTACACCTGTGCGGAGTGGAAAAAAGTCAGGTGACTTTTGGTACATTCCATGGAATCTTTTACGGTATTCTCCGGCAGGCGTACGGTATCACATCGGCAAATATCGCCGGTGAAGAAATAAAATATCAGATTTTACGACAGATTTTACAGAATTCTTCCCTGCAGATGGAAGACGAAAATGACCTGCTGGAATCGCTGGCAAGAGAGATCAGCACGGTAAAAAACGGTCGGATCCCGTTGAGCCACTATTATTCGGCAAGCTGTCCGGATGAGCAGTTTCGGAAAATCTATGAGACATACGAAAAACGGCTGCACGGGAAACGATTGCTGGATTTTGATGATCTGCTGGTATACTGCTACCAATTATTTCAGAAACATCCGGATATTTTGCAGGCATGGCAGAAAAAGTTCCGGTATATCCTGATTGATGAGTTTCAGGATGTCAACCAGCTGCAATATGATATTGTCCGGCTTCTGGCACTTCCGGAGAATAATCTGTTTCTGGTAGGTGACGATGACCAGTCGATCTATCGGTTCCGTGGAGCCAGACCGGAGATCATGCTGCAGATTCCGAAGGATTTTCCACAATTGAAGCAGGTGATCCTGAAACAGAATTATCGCTGTACCGGAGAAATAGTAGAAAAATCCCAGAATGTGATCCGCTGGAATGATGCGAGATATGAAAAACAGCTGTTTACGGAAAATGATAAGGGAAAACCGCTCGAGATACGGACATTTGAAAATGAGAGCGAGGAGACGACTTGGTTGTTAAAGCAGATTCAGAAGGATCTGGCGGAAGGGTGTCCGCACAATGAGATTGCGATTCTATTCCGTACCAATCATAATTGCAGAATGACAGTGGAACGGCTGATGGAGTACAACATTCCGTTTACCATGAGGGATGTCCTGCCGAATCTGTATGAACACTGGCTGGCAAAAAATATGGTTGCTTATATGCGTCTGGCAATGGGCGGTCGGGAGAGAAAGGATTTTCTTGCCGTCATGAACCGTCCGAACCGATATCTGTCCAGGGAAGCATTTTATGAGAAAGAAGTGCCATTTGAGATTCTGTATCAGTTTTACGAGGGAAAAGAATGGATGTGTGACCGGATCGAGAAGTTCGAGCATGATCTGAAAATGATGAAAAATATGGCACCGTTTGCAGCTATCAATTATATCCGGTATGGGATCGGCTATGACGAGTTCCTGAAAGAATATGCACAGTACAGGAAGATCAAAGTGGAAGAACTGTATGATCTTCTGCGGGAGATCCAGGAGAGTGCAAAAGGGTATAAAACATTTCAGGAATGGTTTGATTCCATGGATGCGTACAAAGAAAAACTCAAAGAACAGTCGGAGAAAGTGCGCCGGCAGGAGGGAATCGTTGTATCGACCCTGCACAGTGCCAAGGGACTGGAATTTGAGAGGGTGTATATTCTGGATGTCAACGAGGGCTGTATGCCATATCAGAAAGCGATTCTGGATCCGGAGATCGAAGAAGAACGAAGAATGTTCTATGTCGGCATGACGAGAGCAAAGAAAGAACTGCATCTGTATGCAGTGGAGGAGAGGTTCGGAAAGAAGATGGAACCTTCCCGTTTTCTGGTGGAACTGGAAGAAGCACCGAAGCGTGGCAACGGAGGGCAGAAAAATGGAAAATAATGCAAATGAAGCACATGTTTTTTGGAAGTCCCCGGATCAGCAGACAGAAGTCTGGATGAAACAGGTCAGTGGAAAAACACCGGAAGAGAAGAAAGAACAGTCCCGGTCGGGATATCGTCTGTTAGCAGAAATGATAAAAACAAGATATGCGTATGATCTGGAGAAAGAGACCGATTCGGTAATGCGAACAGAGACGGGAAAACCATATCTGCGTCTGCATCCGGAACTTTTTTTCAATATCAGCCATTCGGGAGAATGGATCGCCTGTGTGCTGGGAAATGTCCCTGTGGGGATTGATATCCAGTATCACAGAGAAATAAAATTGGAACAGACAGCCAGAAAAATCTGTACACCGGATGAGTGGAAAACTTTTATGCAGGCGGGTACGGAGAAAGGAAAAAAGGATTTTCTGTTTCAGATCTGGACAAAAAAAGAAAGCTATCTGAAGTTTACCGGGGATGGGATCCGCAGGGAGTTGTGCGAGATTTCTTACGAGGAATGCAGCTTTTACCAGTTGACGATGCCGGATGAGTATTCCGGTATGATTTGCGTGGGGAAATAGTTCTATTTACAGTCTGTCCACATATAGTAAAGGTAAGAGGTGATGTACATGAAACGGGAGGAAGTTATCCGTCTGTTTCCGGAGCGTATCCGAAATATCTTACAGCAGGCGTACTGGAATCCACAGGGGTTACAGGAGATTCGTCTTCGGGCAGGGAAACCGTTGATCTTATGGCAGGACGGACAGGAATATTTTGTGGCAGAGCAGGGATTTCTGACGAGACATAGGGAACAGGCATGTATCGTATCACAGGAAGACATCCGAAGAACCATGGAGACGGTAGGAACATATTCCCTCTATGCTTATGAAGAGGAATTAAAACAGGGATTTTTGACGATACAGGGTGGGCATCGGGTTGGTGTGGCTGGAAAAGCGATCATGGAAGAGCAGAAGGTAAAAGGACTTTCCCAGATTTCCTGCATCAATATCCGGTTTGCACACCAGATTACCGGTTGTGCGGATATGGTGATTCCGTATGTGACGGAAGATGGAAAACTGTGTCATACACTCATTATTTCCCCACCGGGCTGTGGGAAAACAACATTGCTGCGGGATCTGGTACGACAGATTTCTGATGGCTGGGAGACCTTCCCGGGCAATACGGTAGGCGTGGTGGATGAACGGTCAGAGATTGGTGGCAGTTATCAGGGAATTCCGCAAAACGATGTGGGAATCCGTACCGATGTGCTGGACTGTTGCAGCAAGGCGGAAGGGATGGTCATGCTGCTTCGCTCAATGGCTCCGCAGGTGATCGCCGTGGATGAGATCGGCAATTATGAAGATATCCGTGCCATCGAGATGACACTAAACAGCGGATGCAAACTTCTGGCAACGGTTCACGGAAGTTCGATCGATGAGATCCGGAAAAAACCGCTGCTGGAACGACTGATAAAAGAACATGTTTTTGAACGCTATATCATCCTGCAAAAAGAAACGGCAGGAAAGATTGGAAAAGTCCGGGAAATCTATGATGAACGGGGAACCTGCCTGTACCAGAGGCAGAGATCTGTGTGTTAAAGGTCAGCGGTGCTCTGCTGGTATTTTTCGCCGGCTGGGGCATGGGAAACTGGAGGAGCAGACAGTATCAGCAGCGGATCAAAGACTTGCAGATATTACAGTTGATCATCAGCTGCCTGATCGGTGAAATTTCCTATGCGAGAAATACACTGCCGGAAGCATTTTCCAGGATCAGCGAGAAAGTGGCGTCCCCCTTTCGGGAATATCTGCAATCTGTTGCGAAACGGCTGAAAGAGCAGACCGGCGAAACCTTTGTACGGATCCTGAAAGAGCAGGAGCAGACGGTGCGGGAAAAAACCAGTCTCCGGGAAGAAGACTGGGACCTGTTTTTACAGACCCTCGGGCATCTTGGATATCTGGATGCAAAGATGCAGATACAGCTTCTTGAGAGCGGAAGGACAGAACTTGCAATGCGGGAAGAAAAACTGCGGCATCAGCTGCCGGAACAGAAAAGAGTGTGGCAAAGCCTCGGGATCCTGGGGGGAGCCTTTCTGGTGGTGATCCTTATCTGAGACGGGAGGCGGTTGTGGAAGTCGGGATTATATTTAAAATCGGTGCAGTGGGGATTCTGGTATCCGTCCTGAGCCTTGTGTTAAAACACAGCGGGCGGGAAGATCAGGCATTTTTAACCAGTCTTGCCGGGCTTGTGCTGGTATTGTTTTGGGTACTCCCTTATATTTATGATCTTTTTGAAACCGTAAAAAAATTATTTGCCCTGTAGGCAGGCGGGGAGGATGGCGATATGGAAATTATCCGGATCGGTGCGGCGGGTATCGCCTGTGTACTGGCTGCGATCTTTATGAAAACAGCAAAGCCGGAATACTCGGTTTATCTGACAATGGCGGCCGGACTCTTTATTCTGGCATTTGCGGTGGGAAAGTTCAGTTATCTGTATGAATCCCTGAAAAAAATACAACAATATGTACCTGTAGATACTACATATATGAATATCCTTATGAAAATGATCGGTATCACCTATATCGGTCAGTTCTCGGCAGGAATCTGTAAGGATGCGGGCTATTCCGCAGTAGCGGGACAGATCGAGATCTACGAACGCCTGGCAGTACTGGCGATCAGTATGCCGATTCTTACCGCACTGCTGGAGACGATCCATGGGTTTCTGGGATAGGAAAAAGAGTGGGAAAATACTGAAAATGGCAGTCTTCAGTCTGTTCCTGCTCTTTTTTTGTACCCGGACCTGTGTGTATGCTGCAGAAAATCAGGACTTTTCACGAGAGGAAGAAGCACTGGGAGAACTGGATCTGAAAGAGGTGGAGATGGCGGTGGATCAGCTCCTGGAAGAAAAGCAGAGTATGCGAGGGATGATCCGGGACATCCTGAAAAGCGGACAGGCATTTTCCGCCGAGCAATGGAAAGCAGTGATCCAACGGGGCGTGTGGGATGCCATGGGAATCCAAAAAGAAACCTGTGTGCACATTCTGGTGCTGGTGCTTCTGTCAGCAGTGTTCTGTCATCTGTCAGGTGTTTTTCA
Source organism: Oliverpabstia sp. (assembly GCF_022785585.1). Lineage (NCBI taxonomy): Bacteria > Bacillati > Bacillota > Clostridia > Lachnospirales > Lachnospiraceae > Oliverpabstia > Oliverpabstia sp. The sequence goes on from NZ_JALFPR010000121.1 coordinate 6,318, forward strand.
GAACAATCAGATCGGAGATATTTCTTTTTATATGATCTATCTGTTGTTATTTTTACTGCTTCTGCAGGCATTTGATGAGATGACCGGTCAGATGGAAAGACTGCTTGAGGGTGTGGCGGTATTTATGAAAGCACTGCTTCCGGCGTATTATATTGCGCTGACCGGGGCATGCGGTGTGGCAACTGCGACAGCATTTTACCAGATGATTCTGATTCTGATTTTTCTCACAGAGAAGATCCTGTTACTTTTTCTTCTTCCGGCGATCCGGATGTATCTGGTGCTGGAACTGATCAATTTCCTTACAAAAGAAGAATTCTTATCAAAAATGACCGAACTTTTAAAGAACGGAATCCTCTGGGCATTGAAATCCATGATCGGCGTGATCGTGGGAATCCAGCTGATCCAGCGTATGATCTCACCGGCTGTTGATACCTTGAAGCGATCAGTGATCGGCAGGACAGCCGGAGCGATTCCCGGAGTGGGTAACCTGTTTTCCGGGGTTACGGAAGTAGTACTCGGATCGGCAGTGCTGATTAAAAACTGTCTTGGTGTAGCGGCGATCGTGATCCTTCTGCTGGCGGGTGCAGCGCCTCTTTGCCGAATGGGAATCAGCGCACTTGCCTATCAGCTTCTGGCTGCTGTGGTGCAGCCGGTGACGGACAAGCGGATGGTAGGGTGCATCCACACGATGGGAGAGAGTCTTGGGCTGCTGGTGAGGCTTCTGCTGACCATGGAGATTCTGTTTTTGCTGACCATAGCGATTCTGGCAGGTTCCCTGCAATAAAAAGGGAATTACAAAAAGACGGAGGGAGGAAGAACATTGGAATGGCTTGCCCGTTGGGTGCGCAATCTGGCGTTTTATTTTATTTTCCTTTCAGTACTGATGAACGTGATCCCACAGGGAGAAGAACGAAAATATATCCGCTTTTTTATGGGACTTTTGCTGATATTGGTATTGATCCAACCGTTATTGACCGTCGGACAACTGGAACAGATACTCTCCTGGGAGACACTTTCGGAAGGAATCCGGCAGGAATATGAGGACTTTTCAATGGAGAAAAAATACCTGGAACAGGAAGGAAAGGATTATGTACAGAAAAACTGCCAGAAAGAGATGGAAAGACAGATAAAAACACTGCTGGAGCAGCTGTCTTACGAGAGCACTGAAGTAAGGGTGGACTTTTTTAACGGGGAGGAACTGGATGTGAAAGAGATCCGTTGTGTGATCCGGCGTGCGGACGGGAATCCCCCCGGAGAAGGTGAGCCTGACCAGGTAAAAAGAAAACTTGCACAAGTCTATAATCTTCCGGAAGGGAATATAAATATAAAGATACAGGAGTAGACTATGAAGGAGAGAGTGTTTGCAGCAGTCAGGGAGATGAAACGGGAGCAGTGGCTGATCTGTGGGCTGGCAGGTCTTTTACTTCTTGTGATTGCCGCTCCTGTAAAACAAAAGGAGCAAAAAAAGACACAGGAAAAGACAACAGTTTCGCAGACACAGGAGCAGACCGACGATCAGATCCGGCAGTCTTATGAAAAACAGCTGGAGAGCGTACTGTCGCAGGTAGAAGGTGTGGGTGCAGTACAGGTGGCGGTGGCGATGGAATCTACCGGGAAGAAACAGGTGGAAAAAGACAGTCCGGAGGATACCAGTACTTCCAGTGAAAAAGGAGATTCCGGGACGCAGCGGAGCAGTCAGACGGTAACCACGGGGGAAACTACAGTATACGAGGATACCGGAGACGGGGGACAGACACCCTATATATCCTCAAGTACCTATCCGGAGATCCGCGGCGTGATCGTCGTGGCACAGGGAGGCGGAAACCCGGTGATCGTACAACAGATCCAGGAGGCGGTGATAGCATTGTTTCACGTCGAAGCCCACGAAATCAAAGTGTTAAAAATGAAATGAGACCCGTCAAAATGAATAAAAAGGAGAGCAGCAGTGAAAAAAATATTTAAAAAGAATCAGATCATTATCACGGCTCTGGCAGTAATGATTGCTGCAGCAGGCTATATCAGCTATTCCGATGCACAATTAAAAGGGAAAAAAGATAAGACTGCAAAGACCGAGACCTCCAGTGAGACGGAAACTTCGGTCAATATGGATCAGGTTCTGCAGGATATGGAAAATCTGGATCTTGATGTTACGGATGAGACCGGTGCGGCGACTGCCGGCGATGGTACAGATGCCACGGCTTCCGGTGAAGAATCATCCGGCACAGAATCACAGCCCCAGGAGACACCGGGGGAGGCTGTTCTGACAGGTGCTTCTACATATATGGCCCAGGCGCGTATCGAACGGGAACAGATTCGCTCCCAGAATAAAGAATCTCTGTTATCGATCATCAACAACGAAGCCCTTTCCGAGACAGAAAAAGAAAGTGCAATCGCCAGTATGGTAAATATGACTGATCTTGTGGAGAAAGAAGCTGCGGCAGAACTGCTTCTCGAAGCGAAAGGATTTCCTGATGTGGTTGTGAATCTGACCGGAGAGACAGCAGACATTGTAGTACCGGATACCAAGGTGGACGATGCCAGCAGAGCGCAGATCGAGGATATCGTAAAACGGAAAACCGGTATTGCGGCAGAAAATATTGTGATCACGCCGATGAGCAGCCAGACGGAAGACGGAACACAGGAAAATCAGTAAAAGGATCTGCTTGTAAATTAAAATAAAGGGTGCTACGATGGATAGAGAATACAAAAAACGGTGATGTATACAAATGAATGAACAACAACATCTGGAAGAAGTAATCGGACGTTTTCTGCAAAATACCCGGGAAAACGAAGAAATATCAAAAGAGGAAGCAATCTATCTGAAACGCAGGATCCGTCCCGCTATGGAATATCTGATCGTACAGGAAAATATCGATGGAATGAAAAAAATGGCAGACAGGGGATGGTTTGGAGAGCAGGAACTGAACGGTTTTCTGAGCAGGGCGGGAGAACTGAAAAAATGGGATGCCTTCCGTGTATTGCTGGCGTGGAAGAACCATATTTCAACAAAAGAAAAATCTCCGAATACAGCGACGAAACAGGAGCTGATCACCGGCCTGATGAAACACTGCAAAAATGAGTTATGCTGGCGGTATCCGGAGCTTGGCAGGGCGCTGCTGGAGCTCCGGGTGCAGCCGGATGAGCAGGTAACCGCTATGAGGACAGACGGGGAGAGCCTGTATGTGAATCCGGAGTATCTGATTCACGGTTTCGGAGAGAATCCGGAGAACGTATATGAAGAATATCTCCGGTTGATTCGTCAGTGCATCGAGATGCCGGAAAGTTTCGGAAAAGAGACAGAGAAACAGAAAGCAATCTGTAAAAAATGGAAAGAGATCGCAAAAGAACTTGCGATTACCTATGGCGCAGGAGGAAAACGAAGAGGCGAGAATCGTGGTGGTCAGAAAGAAGAACTTTCCGAAATTGAGAAAGGAAAATATGACTACCGACGGTTTTTACGCCGTTTTACTGTTACAAGAGAGGAGATGAAACTGGATCAGGATGCCTTTGACCCGGTTGCTTATTATTATGGGATGGAACGGTATGGAAATCTTCCCATGATAGAGCCTCTCGAAACCCGGGAGGGGAACCGGCTGGAGGAACTGGTAATTGCCATAGATACCTCCGGATCCTGTAAAAAAGAAATGGTAGCCCGTTTCCTTGGAGAGACCAGAAGGATTCTGGAGGAAAAGGAAAATTTTTTCGAGAACTGGAAAGTATGCCTGATCCAGTGTGACAGTTTTATTCAGGAAAAAGTGATGATCCATTCCGCAAAAGAATGGGAAGCGTACCGGGAACAGCTGGTGATCCACGGAAGAGGAGGAACCGATTTTCGCCCGGTGTTCGAGGAAGTAGAACGGATGCGGGAGAAAAGAGAATTCAGCGACCTGAAAGCACTGATTTATTTCACCGACGGTGACGGGATCTATCCGGAGAAGAAGCCGGATTATGAGACGGCATTTGTATTTGTAAAAAAGAGTGAGAAGATGGACCGGGTACCGGGATGGGCAAAAAAACTGCTGGTGACAGAACAATAATACAGGGGAAAGAGAAAACGGATGAATATCAAAGAAGCAAAAGAAACGATACAATATACGCTGCAGGCGTATTTTCAGAAAGATGAAAGCGGGTATCCACTGGTTCCGTTGCGTCAGCAAAGGCCGATTCTGCTGATCGGACCTCCGGGAATCGGAAAGACAGCAATCATGGAACAGATCGCCGGAGAATGTGGGGCAGGGCTGGTAGCATATACGATGACCCATCATACAAGACAGAGCGCCATGGGACTTCCGAAGATCGTGGAGCGTACATTTGGTGATGCACAGGTCAGCGTGACGGAATATACGATGAGTGAGATCATCGCTTCTATTTATGCCTGCATGGAGAAAACCGGGAAAAAGAGAGGAATTTTATTTCTGGATGAGATCAACTGTGTCTCAGAGACACTTGCTCCGGTGATGCTGCAGCTTCTCCAGGACAAAACGTTTGGAAACCAGAAGCTTCCACCGGACTGGCTCATCGTAGCAGCGGGCAACCCGCCGGAATACAACAAATCTGTGCGCGAATTTGACATCGCGACGCTGGACCGTGTCCGAAAGATCGTGCTGGAGCCGGATCTCGATGTCTGGATGGAATATGCATTGTTCCATCAGGTACACGGCAGTATCCGGTCGTATCTGGAAGCACACAGAGACCGCTTCTATCGGATCCGCCAGGAGGACGGAAAAAAACAGTTTGTGACGGCACGGGGATGGGAAGATCTGTCAGCAGTGCTGAAAAGTTATGAAAAAATGGGATTTCCGGCAGAAAAAATGCTGGTGGAGCAGTATCTTCAGGAAGAAAAGACAGCAGCCGAATTTTTTTCGTATTATCAGATTTATCAGAAGTACGGACAGGATTACCGGATCAGACAGGTTCTGGACGGAAGCCTTTCGGATGCGGAACGGGAGACGATCACCCGGATGGCACAGGAGGGAACACCACAGGAGCGCAGTATGGTACTGGCCTTTCTGCTGGCTGTGCTGGATCATAACATCGAACAGTATTTCAGGGAAAGGAAGATACAGAAAGTGCTGACAGAAAGTTGCAGACAGCTCGGTATTTTCCGGGAGAATGATGCAGAAAAGACATTCGGAGACTGGATCGAGAGCAGAGAAAAAAGTTTGCAGATCCGCACAGAACGGGAACTGATCCGAAGAGAAGAGAGGCAGACCGAAGAGGCGGTGTTGAAGATACTGTGGAAGATTGACCAGCAGGCAAAAGCAGACCATGAGAGCGGGCAGGAAGCACTGAACCGACGACTGGAACAGGTCTGTGAGGAAGAAACAAAGCGGTGTGACGAACAGCAGGAGCGCATCTCGCAGAATCTGGAACGGGGATTTGCATTTCTGGAAGAAAGTTATGGTACAGGGGCAGAGCTGACGTTATTCGCAGCGAATCTTACAAGGAATGACCGGATCCGAAAGTTCCTCGGAAGCTATGGCTGTCCTGCCTATACCGAATATGAACAACAGCTGATTGGCGGAGAAGAAGTGCTGAAAAACAGATGCAGGGATATGGAAGAAAGGTCAAAGAACGGGAATTGACAGAAAGATTGCAGGACGTATAATGAGTAATAGAGCGTGTAACTGTTCCATAGGTAGTCATTGTGAAGGTACTGAACGGTTACTAAAATTTTTAAATGCAGAATAAAGAATGTGCCTTGTCAGGTACAAGTAAGACAACAGAGAAAGAGTCAGGAGGACACAACACTATGATTTGCAAAAAGATTGATATCAGCGTAGACAGTTATCAGGAAACCGCAGCATTATATACCTATTTTCTGGACAACTCTCCGGAGATGATTCCGGACAGAAAACGTCCGCTCGTTCTGATCTGCCCGGGCGGCGGCTATGAGATGACATCCGACCGGGAGGCAGAACCGGTGGCGATTCAGTATATCGCAAAGGGATATCAGGCGGCGATCCTTCGTTACAGCGTGAAACCGGCAAAATATCCGCTGGCACTTTTGCAGCTGGCGAAAGCAGTGGCACATCTGAGAGAATATGCGGACGAATACCATATTGATACGGAAAAAATAGTGGTACAGGGATTTTCCGCCGGCGGTCATCTGGCATGCAGCCTTGGAGTTTTCTGGAAGAAACCGTTTCTTTCCGAAACACTTGGCGTGTCCGCAGAACAGATCCGGCCAAACGGAATGATTCTGTGCTATCCGGTTATCACTTCCGGGGAATATGCCCACAGAGGTTCTTTTGAAGCATTGCTTGGAGAAGATGCTTACGATCCGGAAAAACGGAAAGAACAGTCGTTGGAACTTCAGGTGACAAAGGATACCCCTCCGACTTTCTTATGGCATACAGAACCGGACGACTGTGTTCCGGTGGAAAATTCGCTGTTCTTCTTTGAAGCATTACATAAAAATAAGATACCGGTGGAAATGCATATCTACCCGGCAGGCGGTCATGGTCTGAGTCTCGCAAACGAAGAAACAAAACGCCAGGACGGCAGCGGCATCCAACCAGAGTGCCAGAGCTGGATGGAACTGGCTTGCGGATGGATGTCACGGTTGTAAAAAGCGGGAGTAATTGTGCAGTGAAATTAAAGAATGTATTGATCGTTGTAAAAGATATAGAAAAAGCAAAAAAATTTTATCACGATCTGTTCGGTCTGGACGTAGTGCTGGATCAGGAAGGAAACGTGATTTTGACCGAGGGACTGGTGCTTCAGGATGAAGCAATATGGAAAAAATATCTTGGTAAAGAGGTTGTTCCGAAAAATAATTCCTGTGAGTTGTATTTTGAAGAAAAAGAGATAGAAGATTTTGCTGAGAAATTGGAAAAACAATATCCGGAAATCTGTTATGTCAATCGGTTGATAACACACAGCTGGGGACAGAAAGTGATCCGTTTTTATGACCTGGATGGCAACCTGATCGAGGTTGGAACACCGGTGTGTGTACTATAGTATGGAATCTGCAAGAAAAAGAAGAGTAGAAAACTGGGCTGTTACAGAAAATAAAGAATTCTGTGACAGCCCAGTTTTTCTGTTGATATAGATATCAATACCTGTTATAATATATAAAACACATTATAGTATTTTATATACACATCTGATATACATATTCTGAAAATATTCCACAACCTAAAAATTAGAAAAAAGCATTTGTATAAAATTAGTAAAGGGAGCGATATATGGATAAAAAAGAAAAACATAGAAGAAATGCAAAATATGGATGGTATCGCTATGATTCAAGATTTGCACTTCCGGTATATGATAGGAGTGGAGAAATTGAAAGACATAATATATTTCATGCATCATTGTTAATCAGACGTGCATCAGATGGGAGAATGTATCTGTATGATATAATTGACATAAAAAAAGAAACGAGCAACTCCTTCAGTTTATAAACACTTACCGGACAAAAAACCTATTTCTTATGTATTAATAGTAAAAGTATTTTGAAGGTTCGTCAAGTCCTTTTGAAAATAAATTTATAGATATTTTATGTAAAAGGTAAGAGTTCATAATAATAACTGAATGAAAAAGCGCTGTACAGTATAAATGTTTTCGCTTACAATAAAAATATCGGACGAAGGACGGAGAAGAAAGGATGAAGCGATTATGAAAATAAAAATTGTGAAAAAGACAGATGAATATTCCAGTGAATATCAGATCGGTGATATTTTTGAGGTTGAGGGCACCTGGTACGGAGGAGTGCACATTACAGGGAAAACAGGAATTCCGGTTTCTCTGGATAGAGAGGAATATGAAGAAATCACAGATATGACTCCGGAAGAATATCAGGCAGCAGCCGTTTACTGGGTGGAAAAAGATAAAGAAAGCAAACACATGGAACCGGAACAGCTGAAACAGGAGGCAGACGCCTTTTTACGTGCACACAATACCTGTGCCCTGGCAACCGGTGGGGACGGAGTGATCCGGTGTACACCATTGGAATACAGCTGGCACGACGGTGCTGTCTGGATCTTCTCAGAGGGCGGAAAGAAATTTGCGGGACTTGAGAAAAATAAGAAAGTAAGTCTTGCTGTCTATGAAACATATAGCGGATTTGGCAGTCTGAACAGCATCCAGATTACGGGTACAGCTGCGATTGTGCCTCCATTTTCAGAAGAATATCTACAGGCGGCTGAATTCCGCAAAATCCCTGTAGAAGCACTGAAAAAACTGGAGCATCCGATGCACCTGATCAAAATCGTTCCGGAGGAGATGGAACTTCTGAATTCTGATTTCAAGAAACAGGGATATGGAAGCCGACAGAAGTTAAGGTTTACGAAGACGGTATAAAAAATCTGGAAAATTCGATAAGAAAGGTCAGAATAAAAGGTAAAAATGAAGATTAGAAAAGCGAAAGAGGAAGATTTGTCAAGAATCGCAGAAATATTTATCTGCAATAATAGAATCAACTATTTTCCAATATTCAAAGATGAGAGCTACTCATTCGGTGAGCTGCAGGTTGTTCCCTTTATAGATAATTACCTGAAAAAAGACGAGGTCTTCAAAAATCTCTATATATATGATGACGGACTGATCCGTGGCTTTATCCAGATGAACGGAACAGA
>NZ_JALFPR010000064.1:0-29222 GCF_022785585.1 Oliverpabstia sp.
GATCTGAGTATCAATCTTGTCAAATGCTCCTGATGCCTCGAACTGGCTCTTCCAGGAATCCTCATCATCTCCGGCCATATCGTTATTTGCATGGTCTCCGGCTACTACCATCAGCGGACGAAGCACTACTTTTTTGTATCCCGCTTCTTTGATCTTTTCGATCACTGCTTCACATGCAGTATCTTCCGGTTTTCCTTCTACGGTACCGATAAATACATTGTCATATCCCAGATCATTCATCTGGCTCTGCATCTGGCTGTAGCTGATCTTTGCAGTGTGAGAAGTTCCGTGTCCCATGAATACAAATGCGGTTCCGTCTGCTTCCGCAACTTCCAGACTGTCGTATCCGGCTGTTTTCACTGCTTCTGCCGTGATGGCTTCTGCTACTGCTTTTTTGTCATCATTGACTGCATCGTCACTGTCCCCAACTTCTCCTAACAGTGGTTCTGCGATGGTTACGGATTCAAATTTATCTTTGTAGCTTTCTACTGCTTCTGTCAGTTCGTCATACTCAGCGCCATGCATCAGATGGGTCGGCTGTACAATCAGGTTCTTTACACCATTGTCTACGGCACGCTGCAGGGCCTGATCCATATTGTCGATCTTCTCGTCATCACGGGCCTGTACATGGTTGATGATGATCTGTGCGGTAAAGGCTCGTCTTACGGACCAGTCCGGATATGCGGTCTGCAGGGCTTTCTCGATACCTCCGATATCTGCTGTACGGCTGTCATTGAAAGAAGTACCGAAACTTACTACCAGCAGTTCGTTGTCACCGATGTCATCTCCGTTTAACGGATCGTCCTTGGATGCGTCACCGGTATCTCTTCCAAAGTAATCAGGGTCTGCATTTTCACCTTCTACCAGTTCTTTCTGTGCATCAGTCAGAGCATCCCAGGCTTCTTTGGCTTCTTTACACTGTTCGTCAGTGTTGTCGTTTCTTTCCTGCACATAGATCTGATCGATCAGGGCTGCTACTTTATCTGCTGCCTCCTGGTCAGATGCACTGTCATCTGCGGCTTCTTCGGTGGCTTCTTCTGTCGGTTCTGCTTCTTCTGTGGCTTCTGCATCCTGTGTTGTTTCTGTTGTTGTGGATGCACTGTCATCCTTTGCTGTGTTTCCACATCCTGTCATCATGGACATGGTCATAGCTGCTGAAAGCATCAGCACTACAATTTTCTTTTTCATCTCATGGTTCCTCCTGTCTTTGTCCTTTTGAGATTGTGTACCACGGTGGTACAGGACGGCTCTCCGAAGAAGGTTGTCTGGGGTCTTGCCCGCATGAAACGTAAAAAACCTCCGTCCGGAGACGAAGGTAGTAGGTACTACATTTGGAATTCTTCTTATAGTTTCAGAATCAGTTTCAGGGATACCAGAACCGTTTAACGGTTATAGATGTTTCTTTCACCATAAGTGCCGGAAAAACCATTTTTATACAAGCAAACAGGTTTTTCTTTCGTACTGCCAATTCCTCGTGGCCTGAACTTTCGTTCCCGTACTGCGCAAAGGCAGGTCTCCCGGCTGATCGCTCAAGCGGTTTGACACCTTCCCGGTTTCCCAGTGGTTTTTGTCTTCCCTCGCGAATCACGGTGACGAGTTCGTACAGGATTCACACCTGTTTCCCTTTTCACCGGATTAACAGAAATCTTCTGTCATCCGACACCTTACGCTTTTCTATGTGGTCGATATTCGGTAATTTTTACCGTTATCTTTTTAACAGAATGAGTATATCATTCTGCGTGCATACTGTCAATCATTATTCCGTGATTGTTGGAAAAACTCACGAAAAAATACACCGGATGCTGTGCTGTCTGCTCTCACACCGTTTTTCAAAATATGATTTCAAATATACTCCGTGCTCACAGAAAATCCGCTGGGACACCAGCGGATTTTCCCTTATTCTCGTTCTTTATTTGCGAAACATTTCTCCTGCTGCCATCTTATCCGTAAAATGTTCCCTGCAAAACTGGATAAACGGTCCCATACAAAAAGCATACACCAGGGTAGCCAGTCCCAGATCTCCTCCCAGAGCAAACCCGACAGTGCAACATACCACATCGGTACCGATTCTTACTGCCCGGAACGGAAATTTTGTTTTCTCTGCAAGTGTCAGTGCCTGTGCATCGTATGGAGATACCCCAAGTTCTGAAGAATAGTACAAAGCAGCAGAAATAGAAATCAACAGTACCACAATCAGCAATAAAATCACACGGACTGCCATTGAGGGATGTTCTCCCACCACTTTTACAGCTGCTTTTCTGGTGAAGTCTGTAACAAATCCGCTGAAAAACAGATTGACAATCGTTGCAATTCCAAGTAATTTTCTGTTAAAAACAAATGCTATACTCAGCAAAACGGCACACACCACAATGTATACGGTCTGATATGTCGCATGAAAGGCATTGGAAAACCCGAAAATAATAACACTAAACGGATCCACTCCAAGTCCCGAAATCTTTTGAAGCCCCACAGAAACAGCAGTCAGTGCTATTCCGATTACCGCCATCGCGATACGAACCCCCAGATTATTCTTTTTTGTTCCCATAATAAAAGATCCTCCTTCTCTTCCTCTCTCCTGAAAATCAGATTTTCATCTGTTTTTTATAACAAAATCATTCTGAACTTCCTTTCTTGTGTTTTAACACAAAAGACAGTATAATAATTTCACAGGAATTCAGCTATCACAATATCTGCAATTTCTATAACAAAATCAACATAATCCGAGGTACCGCTTATGTCAACAAACTGTCCTGTCATTTCCACCCAGAAAAATCTGAAAGAAAATCAGCTTCATGGCAGCCATGATTTTCCGGTTGATATCCACATGGATTATTTTCCAGTGTCGGAAAGCGGGGAACATACCCTGTATGTTCCCATGCACTGGCATCCGGAAGTGGAATTTCACTATCAGCTTCAGGGATCTGTACGGATTCAGGTTGAATTAACTGAATATGTACTCCACCCCGGAGAGGTGCTCTGGATCAATGCCAAACAGCTGCACGATTGTCATCCTGTGGGAAATGAAACCGCAGTATCGCATACCATTGTCTTCCACCCTGCTTTTATCTATGGTACCGAGTCTAATGTTCTTTTCCGAAAATACGTAAAACCTCTGCTCGGTAATCCGGCAACTCCTGCACTTTATATACGTCCGGAAGATCCTGAACAGCAGATACTTCTGCATATTCTCTACAAGTGTGGGATTCTTCACCAGGAACAACCGGAAACCTGGGAATTGCAGATTCTCTCCCATCTTTCCGACGCCTGGGGACTTCTCTGGAAAATGAGTCAGCGACCTGGCTTTACGATCGCTCCCGCAAAAAAAATATCCAGAGACAGAAAAGCACTGGATACGTTTCTTACTTATATTCACTCTCATTATACCGGTAAAATATCTTTGAAGGATCTTGCAGATGCGGTCTCTGTAAGTCCCGGGGAGTGTGAAAGACTCTGCAAACGTCTTCTCCACCAGACACCGATGAATTATCTGATGACTTACCGTATCGAACAGAGTATTCCTTTGCTTGTCAATACCTCGTATACCATCACAGAGATCGCTTTACAGGTTGGGTTCTCCGGTGCCAGCTATTATACGGAAATCTTTCACCGTATCATGGGAATCACACCAAGCGATTACCGCTGCCGGATCCGTGGAGATCTTCCCGGTTGATATTGCTAGTACAGCGTTTTATATACCAAAAAGAACATGTATTTTAGCTATTAATATAATTAAAATACATGTTCTTTTTCTTTATGCAATCCCCGGGTCCACCAACAGATTGTCTCCATCCGCCGCAGAGGTTGCCAGATAATCGCACCGCTCGTTCATCTCATGGCCGTCATGGCCTTTCACCCAGATAAATTCCACCTGGTGTGGTTCTTTCGCCTGTAACAGACGTTTCCACAGATCCACATTTTTTACCGGCTCATTCTTTCCACGCTTCCATCCTTTTTTGATCCAGCCATCGATCCAATGCTGGTTGAAGGCATCTACCAGATACTTGGAATCGGAATATAACTGGATCTGGCAGGGACGGTTCAGGGCTTCCAGACCCACGATCGCTGCCATCAGCTCCATCCGGTTATTTGTCGTCTTTTTATATCCTGCGGAAAGTTCTTTCTCGTGAAGATTTCCATTTCGATCGGTATAATGCAGGACACAGCCATATCCTCCCGGTCCGTCCGGGTTACCTCTGGCTGCGCCGTCGGTATAGATTTTCACTAACATAACAGTTCTCCTTTTATTTCCACACACCGGTTTCTTCAAAGTGTTTCGCGCTCTCCTGTGCCGCCTCGATAATCTTCGGATCATAACCGATCATAGCAAGCAGGCGGATCGCATTTCTCGTCATGGCTCTGCCGGTGCGGAGTTTATAGTCAAATACCACATCATTTTCCTGAATCTCTTCCTCAAAGTGATAGTTATCATACTCTTTTTCCAGGACATAGGACAGTTCGATATCGTGCGTTGCCGCCATGGCAAGAACTTTCGGTTTTGCCAGAGAATGCAGGATCTGTGAGGATGCGGCGATTCGCTCGATGGTGTTGGTTCCGCGAAGAACCTCATCCACGATACAAAGCACCGGTTCCGGTTTCTCACACTCTTCCAGAATTCGTTTCAGGGAACGGATCTCTACCATATAGTAGCTCTCGCCACCTGCCAGATTGTCCCGCAATGCCATAGAAGTAAGGATCTTCATAAAACTTCCACAGTAATCCTTTGCAATACAGGTGTGTACGGTCTGAGCCAGAATGGTATTGATCGCAATGGTTTTTAAAAATGTAGATTTTCCGGAAGCATTGGATCCGGTGATCAGCACTCCCCTCTGCATCTGTATGCTGTTTGCAACCGGATCGCCGATCAGCGGATGATACAGTTTCTCCACTTTCAAAGATGCACCCTCCCGGTCATTCACTTCCGCGAATTCGGGTTGACTGTAATAAGGCAGACTCTCCCGGAACGAAGCAACCGCAATCAAAGCATCTAACTCTCCCATCGCCTGATACATATCTTCGATGGTGGATTCATTCCCTTCTACATGTTTCAGCATCGAATAAAACTTGATAAAATCCACCTGAAAGATAATGCGAAGATAGGAGACAATGATTGCTTCCAGACCGTCCTGTACAGAATTCGTCGAAGCCACCAGAAAAGCACCCCGGCGGAAACTTTTCATTTTCTTTCTGCCTGTCCGGATCCGGTCAAGATAGGTCTGAATCACCGGATTGTCCAGTTTTTCAAACTGATCCGCTGCCCGCAGAAGACGAAGGATACAGACAAAGCAGTTCAGATACGGTTCAATCCTTTTGGAATCCCGTGTATGAACCACCGCACTGACGCAGAGCATCAGAAGCAACAGAAACATACACGGGATCGGGCGGATCAGCGTAGCGACAATTGCCGCTGCCGAAAGTCCTGCCAGCAGAGGGTATTTTCCTCTTCCTCTGCGATCCACGTCTTTCAATGCATCGATATAATCCGCAATAGACATTTTCCAGATCTTTTTGACCTCATTTACCCGTGTCAGCACCTGAATCCGTTCTTCTTCATGGGTCTGAAAATATGCAATCAGCCGTTCTCTTTCATCCAACACGTTTCGATCCATCTGCGGCTGGCGCAATATCTGGTAAAGTACATCTTCGCCGCAGGAAGAAAGTGTATTGTTTATACGTATAAAAATTTCATCCATCTGCAGATCGTTCCAGGTGATATCATCGATCATAAACTGCTCTCCCTCATTCCGTTTCGCATAATGGGAGATGCTTTCCAATTCCTCCTGGGTATATTCCCGATCCGGTACGGTTCCCCACCGCTGTTTCAGATGCCGCAGAAACCATTTGCGCTGCCGGATCTTATCCCAGATGATCATGGCAGCGCACAGGATCAGGATGCCCCCTGCCGTGAGCAGGGTTATCATCCATTCACTTTTCATTTATTTGATATCCTCTTTGATTAACCGTTTCGTGCCTTCGCAGTTGCAGGCCCTGAACGGTTTCCTCTACTTACTCCTGTTTCAGGAATCCCTCAAAGATTTCCAGTGTCTCTTTGGTTGTCTCTTCGGTATGGGCATTAGATAAGAACATTGCCTCGAACTGGGACGGTCCCAGATGGATACCATGTTCCAGCATATAGTGGAAGTAACGTGCAAACTCCTCTGTGTCAGAAGTTTTTGCGTCTTCATAATTTTCCACATCCTGATCGGTGAAATAGATACATCCCAGAGATTCGATATGGTTGACTTTCCATGGTTTTCCGTATTTTTTCACCAGTTCTTTCATACCTTCATACAGCTTTTCTCCCATCTGGCTCATATGAGTATAGATTTCCGGATGATTTTTCAGGATTTTCAGCTGTGTCAGACCTGCGGCCATAGCTACCGGATTACCGCTCAGAGTTCCTGCCTGATATACATGGCCTACCGGTGCGATCACTTCCATGATCTCCCGTTTTCCGCCAAAAGCACCTACCGGCATACCGGCACCGATGATTTTTCCGTAAGTCACCAGATCCGCCTCGATTCCGAACCGCTCCTGCGCACCACCGAATGCCAGACGGAAACCTGTAATTACCTCATCAAAGATCAGAACTGCACCATGATTCGTACAGAGTTCACGAAGACCTTTTAAGAAGCCTTCCTTTGGAAGTACCACACCCATATTAGCTGCGACCGGTTCCACGATCACGGCTGCGATCTGTCCTTCGTTTTCTTCAAACAGCATCTTAACGCTTTCGAGGTTGTTGTATACAGCCGTCAGGGTATCCTGGGTTGCTCCCGCCGGTACGCCGGCACTGTCCGGGATTCCTGCCGTCATCACACCGGATCCTGCTTTTACTAACAGAGCATCGGAATGTCCGTGATAGCATCCGGCGAATTTGACGATTTTATTTCTTCCTGTATAGCCTCTGGCGGCACGGATCGCACTCATCACGGCTTCTGTTCCGGAATTGACCATTCGGATCATCTCGATGGACGGAATATTTTCACAGATAAATTCCGCCATCTCCACCTCGATCTCGGTAGCCGCACCGAAACTCAGACCGCTCTCTGCTTTCCGGATCACGGCGTTCAGAACTTCCTGATTGTTGTGTCCGAGAATCATCGGTCCCCAGGAACTGATATAATCAATATATTTTTTGCTGTCTGCATCCACTACATATGGGCCTGATGCGCCCTCGATAAATCTTGGAGTCATCCCTACAGAACCATAGGCACGTACCGGGCTGTTGACACCTCCCGGGATAACCTTCACTGCTCTTTCAAATAATTCATCTGATCTGCTCATTATCCGATTCTCCCTTCGTCCATACATTTTGCCAGTTCTTTTGCATAATACGTCAGATAAATCTGTGCGCCGGCACGATAGGTGCTCACTGCCATCTCGCACATGATTCTCTCTTCATCGATCCAGCCTTTCTGTGCCGCTGCTTTCACCATCGCGTATTCTCCGCTGACACTGTAGGCTGCTACCGGAACGTTGGTCACTTCTTTTACTTTTGTGATCATATCCAGATAGGAAAGTGCCGGCTTTACCATGATGATGTCGGCTCCTTCATCCACATCAAGAAGAGCTTCTTTCACACCTTCCCGGCTGTTGTGCGGATCCATCTGGTAACTTTTTCTGTCTCCGAATGCCGGAGCAGAATCTGCCGCTTCACGGAACGGTCCGTAGAACGCAGATGCGTATTTTACTGCATAGGACATGATCGGGATCTCTTTGTGACCGTTTTTATCTAACATCCTGCGGATCGCCAGAACACGGCCATCCATCATATCAGAAGGTGCCACCATGTCCGCACCTGCCTGTACATGGGAAAGAGCTGTCTTGGCCAGCAGATCCAGAGTGCTGTCGTTTTCCACTTCATGCCCGCAAAGCATGCCACAGTGCCCATGACTGGTATATTCACACAAACACACATCGGTAATATAATACAGCTCCGGGAATTTTTCTTTTCCCACCTGAAGCGCCCGCTGTACGATGCCATCCTGGGCATACGCCTGACTGGCAATCTCATCTTTGTGATCCGGGATACCAAAAAGCATCACACTTCCCACACCTGCTTTCGCCAGGCGTTCCAGTTCATATGGCAGACGATCCAGCGTGTAGCGGAACTGTCCCGGCATGGACGGACTCTCATCTTCTCTTCCGGTGCCTTCCTGTACAAACATCGGATAAATCAGGGAAGACTTGTCCATCCGGGTCTCCCGTACCATCTTTCTGATTGTCTCTCCTCCGCGGAGTCTTCTCGGTCTCTTTATCATATCCATGACTGTTCTTCCTCTTTTCTTCTGTCACTTTCTATCTTAGCTTGGTTTCATTCTCTCTGCCGTCCGCTGTTTTCCTGCTTTCGCTACAGAGTGAATTCCCTGCAGATATTCTCCTCGTTATATCAGTAACTTCCGGATATCTGCCCTTTCAATTTTATTACCAGTTCCACCAGACTGTCAATAGATGCTTCTTTTGCGACTGCAGTTTTCATTCCGTATCGTAACGCTTCCTCCTGCGTCTGTTTTCCGATACAGGCCGCAAGAACTTTCGTATAATCCAGTCCCTCTGTGGCAGCTACAAAGCCTTTTACCGTTGATGCACTGGTAAATACGGCACAGTCGATCTTCCCTCTCTCAAACTGTCCTTTTTCATCGATCAGATCCTGATCTTCATAGAATGTATCATAAATTGCCACATCATCTACTATAAGGTCTTCTCTTTTTGCCAGTTCTTCGATCACTTCTTTATTGCCGATTGCCGCTCTTGCCAGTAATATCTTCGCTCCCGGCTCACATTCTTTTGCCATTTTTTCTCCCAGAGATGCCCCGTCGAAGACTTCCGGCATCAGATCAGGATACAGATTATGTTTCTTTAATGCTTTTTCTGTTCCTCTTCCGATGGCGGCAATTTTTATCTGTCCCAGTGCGCGGATATCTTTTCCGGCTTCCATCAGCAGTTCAAAGAAGATTCTTACACCGCTCGGGCTGGTAAATGCAATCCACTGATAAGTGTCAAGTTTTTCAAATACCCGGGAAAGATTTGTTCTGTCTTCCACCGGTTTCACACCGATCGCCGGAAGTTCCAGCACCTCGGCTCCCTGTTCCCGCAGTTTCTTTGCCATGCCGGAAACCAGTTCTTTCGGACGGGTTACCAGAACTTTATAACCGGCAAGCGGCAGTTTTTCATACCAGCCAAAAGTATCTGCCACCTGACAGACCTGTCCGACCACAATAATTGCCGGTGTCTGGATCTTCGCCGCATTGGAGGCCTGTTTTAATGTATTCACCGTAGCCACTACTCTTTTCTGCCCCGCGATAGTTCCCTGTTGTAAAACAGCCGCAGGTGTCTCCGGATCCATACCGGCTTCAAGAAGCCCTTTACAGATATCTTCCATCGCCGTGATTCCCATCAGGAATACCAGCGTTCCTTTTGTCCTGACCAGGGCTTCAAAATCAATGTTATATCTTTCTCCTGCCCGTTTGTGACCGGTGATCACATGAACAGAGGAACTGAAATCCCTGTGTGTGACCGGAATTCCGTTATAGGCCGGAACCGCGATACAGGAAGTTACACCAGGTACAACCTCATATGGAATTTTATGTTCGCACAGAAGTTCCAGTTCTTCTCCACCACGTCCGAAGAGAAACGGATCGCCACCCTTCAGCCGTACCACCCTTTTTCCTTCCTGTGCTTTTTCCAGAAGAACTTTATTAATATTTTCCTGCTTCATCGTATGATGCCCGGCACGTTTGCCCACGTTGATCTTCTCCGCATTCTCCGGTACCATTGTCAGCACACCGTCACCTACCAGACTGTCATATACCACAACTTCCGCTTTTGCAAGGATGTCTTTTCCTTTGATGGTAAAAAGTCCCACATCACCCGGACCTGCACCTACCAGCCAGACTTTTCCCTGTTTACTCATTCTTTCCAACCTCCCAGATCAGTTTTTTTGCCAGATTCACACCCAGGGTCTCCGGATCTTCCAAAGAGCCTCGCATCGTTCCTATCTTATGCTTTCCGGTACTTTCCTGATAATACAGCCCTCGCAGGAAAATCTCATCACCTTCGATTACCGCATGGGCCGCTACCGGAGAGGAACATCCGCCATCCAGATATCGGACAAAGGCACGCTCACAAAGTGCTGCAATCGTTCCCTCTCTGTCTGCAAAACGCTCCATATACGAATAATCTTCTCCCTGTCGTCCCTGAACTGCAAGAATCCCCTGTCCTGCTGCCGGAATCACTTCATCCGGCTCATAATATCTGGAAATCCGTTCTTCCAGTCCCAGTCGTTTTAATCCTGCTGCTGCCAGGATCAGCCCGCTGTACTCTCCTCCATCCAGTTTGTTCAATCTGGTCAGCACATTTCCGCGGATACTTTTAAAGGTCGCTTCCGGGTACATCTGCTGCAGCTGCAGGATTCGCCTCTGACTGGAACATCCGATAGGTTTCGACAGATCCAGGTTGTCTGCACCTTCCGGAAGCACCAGCACATCTCTGGGATCTTCCCTTTTTGAAAATGCCACGATCGGCAGTTCTTCCGGAACTTCCATAGGCATATCTTTCAGACTGTGTACGGACAAATCACTTCTTCTCTCCAGCAGTGCTTTATCCAGTTCTTTTACAAACAGTCCTTTTCCGCCCACTTTATCCAGCGTCCGGTCCAGAATCTTATCGCCGGTTGTTTTCATCGTAAGCAGACGGATCTCTTTTTGCGGACATTCTTTTTTCAGATATTCCATCACCATCTCACTCTGGATCACCGCCAGACGGCTCTCCCGGCTTCCGATGCAGATGGCATTGTTTACCATAGCCTCGATCTGTTTTCGAAGTTCGGCAGTTCCTTTATGGTCTTTACCCGATCCATTGATGCCGATCACATAGGGATCTTTCCGGATCACTCCCGGAAAATGAAAATCACATTTTCCCTGATTGCTTGCCACATTCACAAGAGCACCCAGACACTTTGCCACACTGTAGATTCCATTATTTAATTCGGGATCATTGGTGGCAGCCAGCACCATCCAGGCATCATAAATATCTTCTCTCTGATATTTTCTGTGGAAAATCGTAATTTTTTCTTCTTTTTTCAACTCTTCCAGCTCTCCGGTCACTTCCGGTGCCACCACGACAATCTGTGGTTCAAACGGAAGTAAGGTCTTTACCCGTCTTGTGGCGATAGCTCCTCCGCCGATCACCACGATCTTTTTTTCACTGATATCCACAAATAAAGGAAAAAAAGCGCTATTCTTCATATACTTTTTCCAGTCCTTCCACACAATCTATAAACGCATCCGTCTCCAGGGTATCCCTCAGCCCGAAGATCATCTTCGTCACTACTTTTCCCGCTGCCGTATCGATAGATGCTTCCAGGTCTTTCCGCTCCTGTTCGCTCAGCGGAAGTTTGCCAAGAATCTTATGTA
Source organism: Oliverpabstia sp. (assembly GCF_022785585.1). NCBI lineage: Bacteria > Bacillati > Bacillota > Clostridia > Lachnospirales > Lachnospiraceae > Oliverpabstia > Oliverpabstia sp. The sequence goes on from NZ_JALFPR010000064.1 coordinate 11,415, forward strand.
ACCGGAGATTCAGATCCGTCACCGCGTCCTCTTTGATCTCCTGAATCCGCGGAATCAGCGCCCGTCCCTGATACCAGACATAAAAATCATCAATTTCTTCCTGAATGATGGCTTCTGCCTGTTCCATCGACTGTATCGTTGCCGCACTCGGTCCGCTCAGTTTGAAATCATCGATGGTATACAGTTCCACGCCTTCGATCTCACTGAGTCCCGGCTCCATGTCCCGTGGAACGGCAAGATCAATAAAAACAATCTGTTTTTTCAGTGACAGCTTTTCTACCTGTTCTTTTGTCAATGTATAATTCGGGCTTGCTGTGGCACTGACCACCAGATCACAGCCCGGAAGAAAATTGAGACGTTCTCCATAATTGATTCTGGAACATCCCATTGGGATTGTCACCACACCGCTTCGGTACTGCCGGACGGTAACCGTCACATCCGCACCGGTTCGTTTCAGAGACTGCGCCGCCAGTTTTCCCATCTCTCCGTTTCCGATAACCATACATCTGGCATCCGGAAGCGGGAATTTCCGTTCTTTTAGCATCTCAATCGCCTGATCCATCGCGGTCTGATTTGCTCTGGAGAAAATAACATTCGTCTTTACTTTCTTTCCGGCCGTCACCGCTTTTCGAAACAGCACTTCCAGTACATTATCCGTCACAAAGGCCTCTCTCGCCAGCGACAGCGCATCCTTGACCTGTGTGATGATCTGATCTTCCGCCAGGATCATGGATTTTAACCCGCTGGTCAGATGAAACAGATGGTCCACGGCTTCTTCCTCGTTTCGCTCCACAAAATATTCCCCGTACTGGGTTGGATCCACTTCTTTAATCTTACATAGTTCTTCTAACAGTGTTCCGTCCCAGTCTGCTTTCGTGCTTGCCCAAAGCTCCATCCGGTTACAGGTGGACAGAATCACGCATCCCTGGATTCCCGGGATTTTGTTCAGCCGTTCCATCGCCGCTGTTGCATTTTTCTTTGTAAAGGAAAACATGGCACGGATATCTACATTTGCTTTATTATAATCGATTCCGATCATCGATATACTCATTTTTTGTTCCTCCCTGGCAGCATTTTATCGCAACTGTTCAGTTTTCTTACAGTTACAGGGCAAAATGCATTACGAGTTATCATACCACATCTTTCGCTTTTAGAAAATAGTTACACGGTTTTTTCTACAGACAATTGACAAAAAGTGATTAATAAAGGTACACTACATAGAGAGGAATTATCACTATTGATGAAAGGAACAAAACCTTATGTCTAAAACAAGAAAAGCGATTCTGGTGGTCAGTTTCGGTACCAGTTTTCCGGATACCTGCAAAAAGACCATCGATGTGATTGAACAGCGCATCGGAGAACATTTCTCTGATTATAAGATTTACCGTGCCTGGACCAGTAAAATGATCATGGCAAAACTTCTGGAACGGGACAATATCCGGATCAACAACGTAACCGAAGCCATGGAACAGATGATCACAGACGGCATCACAGAAGTGATCGTACAGCCTACCCATGTGATCAATGGTATTGAAAATGATCTGATGAAAGAAGATGCTCTTGCGTTTAAAAATCATTTTGAACGCATCACTTTTGGTGATCCGCTTCTTACCACGCAGCAGGATCATGTGGAGATCGTCAATGCCATCTGCCAGGAGTTCTCCAATCTCCCGGCAGACTGTGCACTGATCCTTATGGGACATGGAACCAGCCACTATGCCAATGATGTCTACGCAGCACTTGATTATCGTTTTAAAGATCTTGGATTTTCCAATATTCATCTGGCTACCGTAGAAGGCTATCCGACACTGGAAAATGTAACCCGTATGGTAAAAGAACAGGAAGCAAAAAAAGTGATCCTCGCACCTTTCATGATCGTAGCGGGCGATCATGCACGAAACGATATGTCCGGCGATGACGAGGATTCCTGGAAAAATCAGTTCCGGGCAGCAGGATACGATGTGGAATGTCGTATGAAAGGACTCGGTGAATACCCTGCAATACAGGATATGCTGATCCGTCACGTCACCGAAGTCTGCTAGAGTGTGGCTGAAAAGAAGCGATATGCAAACTCCTACCATTGCATACCGCTTCTTTTTTACTGTATTCCCTGTTGTCTCTTGATCCTGTCGACCAATTTTTCAGAGAGATTTTTATTATGTATTCAGTTTGTATAATGTCTTATCCCCGTTTTGTGGACCATGCAGAACAGTCCCATACACCGGTAGCCAGTCCTTCATAGAATTCCGGTTCGTGGCAGACCATCAGGATACTTCCTTTGTAGTCTTTCAGCGCACGTTTTAATTCTGCCTTTGCGTCCGCATCCAGATGATTGGTCGGCTCATCAAGAACCAACAGGTTCGTCTCCCGGTTAATAAGTTTACACAACCGCACTTTCGCCTGTTCTCCTCCACTTAAGACACGTACCTGGCTCTCGATATGTTTGGTGGTCAGGCCACATTTTGCCAGGGCTGAACGAACTTCGTACTGGGTGTAAGAAGGGAATTCTTCCCAGATCTCTTCGATACAGGTTTTCGTGTTGTCCTGGGAAGATTCCTGCTCAAAATAGCCAATATACAGGTAATCTCCCAGCTGGGCAAACCCATCCAACGGTTTGATCATTCCCAGAATGCTTTTTAACAGGGTCGTCTTACCGATACCGTTGGCTCCGGTCAGTACCACCTTTTCTCCCCGCTCCATCTCCAGATTCAGTGGAGAAGATAACGGTTCGTCGTATCCGATCACCAGGTCTTTCGTACAAAACAGCTGTTTTCCGGCAGTTCTTGCTTCTTTAAACAGAAACTGTGGTTTCGGACGTTCCTGCATCAGTTCGATCTTTTCCATCTTATCCAGCTTTTTCTGACGGGACATCGCCATGTTTCGTGTGGAAACTCTGGCTTTATTTCTTGCCACAAAGTCTTTCAGTTCACTGATTTCCTGCTGCTGTCTCTTATAAGCTGCCTCCAGCTGAGCCTTTTTCACAGCATATACTTCTTCAAAGTGATGATAATCTCCCACATAACGATCCAGCTTCTGGCTTTCCATATGATATATGATATTAACCACACTGTTTAAAAATGGAATATCATGGGAAATCAGGATAAATGCATTCTCATACTCATTCAGATACCGCTTCAGCCATTCGATATGCTGCACATCCAGATAGTTGGTCGGCTCATCCAAAAGCAGGATATCCGGTTTTTCCAGCAGTAATTTTCCGAGAAGGATCTTGGTACGCTGTCCGCCGGACAGTTCCGTCACATCACTTTCCAACCCCAGCTCCAGAAGTCCCAGCGCCCGGGCCACTTCTTCTACTTTCGCATCAATAATATAAAAATCATGCATTGTCAGAAGATCCTGGATCGTTCCCAGTTCTTCCATCATTTGTTCCATCTCTTCCGGGGAAGCCTCTCCCATCTGATCACAGATGGTATTCATCTTTTCTTCCATTTCATACAGCCAGGAAAATGCAGAAGACAGCACCTCCCGGATGGTCATTCCCTTTTTCAGTTCCGCGTGCTGATCCAGATAACCCACACGCACATTTTTCGCCCACTCGATCTTCCCTTCGTCCGGCATCATCCGGTCAGTGACGATCTTAAAAAATGTGGATTTTCCTTCTCCATTGGCCCCTACCAGTCCGATGTGTTCCCCCTTTAATAACCGAAAGGATACATCCTGAAAAATGGCTCTGTCACCGAATCCGTGGGACAGGTGTTCTACGTTTAATATACTCATAAATGTTATTCTCCTGTTCTTTGTTATGATACCAGAGTCAAAAGGTCGGAATTCTTACGCAATCTTGCTTGCAGGAAGATTTCTGAACTTGGGACCCGCCAAAAACATGAGTAAGTAGCTATTTTTCGAAGAAAAATGAACGGATTACTCATGTTTTTGAGGATTGCGGAAGTACGAAGTACGGAACAATCCGGTATTAAAGATATAAAAAGTGTCCCGCCATCTTGCGCAGCGGGACACCCTCTTAACAACTGCAAAATAAATTATATCCGATGATCATCAGGGCTGCTGCAATCAATACCGTCCACACACAGGTGGGAATCAGCAGCTGGATCAGCATACCCACACCGATCCAAAAAAGTACAAACCCCAGGACTCTCGTGATTACTCACCCTGCTTTTTCTCCTCTTGATTCAGTATATGCTCGATATCGTCGGCGGTATTCGCATCGTCCTTGTCTTTTCCTGTAAATTTATCTGCCAGATCCGGAACCATGTCGAGGATCTTGGTGATTGCATCCTGATTCTTTACATTTACCAACTTCGTTCCGTTTTTATTGATCACCAGAACAGCTGACGGGGAAATTTTTCCACCCATACCGCCTGCTCCGTTGTTTTTATTGCCTTCTGCAAATGCTCCGGCTCCCACGCCGAAAGATACATCTACCAGAGGTAAGATAATAGTATCTCCTACGGTAATCGCATCACCGACAACGGTTTTAGTGGTGATAAAGCTGTCCATTCCTTTAAAAAGTGCTTCTACTGTATTCTGAAAACTGTTTTCTGCCATAGCAAAAACCTCCTTTTATCTGATCTTTTTCAAAGTCTTTCGTACATCCGGGTTGCGATAGATCTTCCATGCCTGCCACAGCAGACAGGCTACCACGATCCGTCCTTTCATCTGAAGCTGTCCCTCCAGAATCTTTTCCTCAAATCTTGGATACACTGCCACGCCTTTTCCGTACAGCGGATAGGCGATCGCCACTGCACCGAGTATCTGTCCGGTCAGTGCCGGATCTTCGCATCCGAAGGTGATGGATCCTCTGATTTTTCGTGGCAGAACATGGCGGATCAGTTTTCTTCCCTTTTCTGTCAGAAAATGAAGTGCAGCCAGCGTACTCTCTTCGTTCCACAGCGTCCGCCATCGCTTTATTTTATCATAGAATCCCCGGAATGTTAACCTGATATTTGTAAGCTTTTTCTTTAGTTTTCCCGGAAATTCCAAAATCGAACCGACGATTTTTTTACATCTGTTCCAGAATCGTGACAGTTTGTCGGAGACTTTTTCCTTTTCCTGCTGTTTTCGTTCTGCTGTCTCTATTTCTGTCTTTTTCGCCTCCGGCGCAGCCGTCTTCGATTTCTCTGGGTTCGTCTGTTTTTCTGTCGATTTTTGCTCTTTCGCAGCCGTTCGTGTCTTTTCTTCTATCTGTAACGGTTTTTCCTGCCCTTTTTTCTTCGCAGCTGTTCTTTTTTCCGGTTCATTCTTCTGCTGTACTGCTTTTTTTCTCCGTTCTTTCTGCTCCTGTACCTTTTTCTTTCTTCTCTTCTTTTTCCACTCTCTGACAGCCGCTCCGGCTTTTTTCAGTGGTACCCCAAAAAGATAGCACTCCCAGTCCAGTTCTTTCTCCTGGTACTGTATTCGCAGATGAATCAGATGCAGTACCCATGAAACCTTCACTTTTCCATTTGCTTCGCTCCATCCCGGAGATGATTTTTCTCCCTCCAGACGGTATCTTACCGGAACAAACAGCACCGAAAACACAATAACCAGTAACACCAGCAGGATGATTCCCAGAATTTTTAAAATTGTCAGTATTACATACATGATTCATCCTCCTGTTGTCTGCCGAGATAACGGCGGATGTCTCCGTTTTTCTGCATTTTATATGTAGCCTCGGCAAGCTGCCGGACCAGTTCCAGTGCTTCTCCATAGCCGCATGCAATTCCGATAATCTCCGGACATCTTCGATACACGGTTTTCTGCAACATTTGGTTGGCTCCTATAATTTCCAGCTGATTCTCCGGATTCTGTGCCAGAGTGATCAGGTACACCTCATACTGGGGTCTTCGATGTTCCACACGCCAGCGGATCCTGGTTGCTTTTTTCTTTGCCTGCTCTCCATAGTATAAGTTCTTCGACCAGTTCAGCATCCTGTTTTCAAAAACACCCCTTTCTTATGCGGAAAAGGGAGAGATCTTTTATCCCTCCCCATTTTTCAACATGTATTTATTTTAAAAATACTTGCGGTTTCCCCAGAGATTAGATTTTCGCAAATCCAAATACTCGTTGTACGCCATCTCCAGAATCTGACGTTCATTGGAAAATTTCAGCAGATGGTAAGCCTCGTGAAATTTGTAATATCCGGAATCCACAAAATACTCTTCCCGTTGTGGTCTGCTGTGATAGCTGTTCGCTGACATCAAAAACCAGTGTACATCTTTTTCCACCACATCATTCTGAATATTGAAGCTGTACTGACTTTTTCCCACATATTTGATAATGGAAGCCTGTACTCCTGCTTCTTCTTTTACCTCACGGAGAGCCGTCTCATGATATTCCTCTCCTTCTTCCACAGTTCCCTTTGGCAGAACCCATCCTTCATACCTGTTTTTATAGCTTTTGTATAAAGTCAGGATTTTTCCCCGATATATTACCACTCCGCCACAGCTCGTTGCCTCGACCATTTGCAAATCCTCCTGTAATGCGTTGTGTATCTTTTTGCTGCTGTTTTCCATCTTCAGCAACATTCTCACTGCCTAAAGTATACCTCTTTTCTGAAAACTCTGCAACCTTTTAGTTATTGTAATACGCATCAAAGATTTTCTGTGCGATCGGCACTGCCACTTCGCTTCCGGAACCGGATTCCTCAGCGATAACACTGACTACAATATCCGGGTCTTCCACATTGGAAAATCCAACAAACCATGCGTGCGGTGTGGTGCTGCTGGCATCTCCGTGTTCTGCTGTTCCTGTCTTTCCTGCAGCCGTATAACCTCTTCCGGAAAGTGCCGATCCGGTTCCGCTCTCCACAACACCAGTCATCAGTTCTGTCAGTTTTGAAGCTTCCTGTGTGGTCATCAGTTTTTTATAAATCTTTGGTGTATAGGATTTTACTGTTGTTCCTGTATAGCTTTCAATCTTTTCTACCAGATATGGTGTCATCAGATTGCCGCCATTTGCCACCGCGCTTGTCAGCATCGCCATATACATCGGAGATACCAGGGTATCCCCCTGTCCGATCGCAGTCTGCATCGTCAGCGCATCTGCACTGTTTGCCTCCAGATCAAAGTTACACTTGCGATATGGAAGATCGATCGGAAGCTGTGTATTAAATAACAGTCCTTTTACTGTCTCTACATACTCACTCCGATTCAGATCCACGCCAATCTGTGCAAATGCCGAGTTACAGGAATGTGCAAACGCACTTGCAAAATCTTCATGCCCATGTACGCTGTTATGATAGCAGTGGATCGTATACCCACCATTCTCCACTTCACCGACACAGTCAAAGGAAAAATTATCAAACGTATTGTTCTGTCTCCAGTATGCCAGTGCCGTGATAATTTTAAAGGTTGACCCCGGTGGATACTGCCCCTGTGTTGCTCTGTTTACGAGAATCGAACTGTTTGCATCTGCATTGATCTGATCCCAGTCATCTGAGATCGTGTTCGGATTAAAGTCCGGTTTGCTTACCATGGCAAGAATCTTACCGGTATCCGGCTCCATTACCACAACTGCACCTTTCCGATCACCCAGCGCATCATATGCTGTCTGTTGTAATTTTGTATTCAGCGTTGTACAGACATTGTCCCCAACATTTTTCTGATTCTGAAATTCTTTCTGCACCTGTTCTGCTACATTGGCATGAGAGGTCAGTAACTGGGAGTTCATCACCTGTTCCAGACCACTGGTACCCTTATCCGAGTATCCCACAACATGAGCAAATACATTTTCATACGGATACATCCGAAATTCATTTCCATTCGCATCTGTTTCTGTACTTGCCAGAATATCTCCATCGGAAGCCAGAATCTTTCCTTTTGTTACCCGCTCCTGGTACGTTCCCTGCCGTTTGCTGTTATATGGGCTGTTCGCATATTCATCTCTCAGTTCCACGTTAAAATAAACCAGATAGCCGATCAGCGCTAGAAAAATCCCCACAAAGCAATAGGCAATGATCGTATATTCCTTACCAGTTGAGGCTTTTTTCTGTTTGTTCCTGGATTTTTTCTTCGAGGGTTTTCTCTCGATATCCAGTTCCTCCTGATAGTCCGTTTCCTCCAGGCGGGTTCTGTTTTGGTGGTTTCTTTGATTTTTTACGTTTTTCTTTTCTCTTTCTTTCAAGTTCTTCACCTTCGTCTTCTCTGAGAATATACAGTCCCTGGATGATGGCAAACATCAGAATCGTACAGATTACCGAGCTTCCGCCATAGCTTACCAGTGGAAGGGTAATTCCTGTCATAGGAATAAATTTGCTGGTTCCGCCGACTGTCAGAAATACCTGAAATGCATACTCTGCACCCAGTCCCATCGCGATCAGCTTATAAAATGGTTTGCTCATCTGCATGGAAACATTGACAATCATCAGATAGCAGCTCATGCAGACCAGTAGCATGCAGATTGCAAAGATCGCTCCCAGTTCCTCACAGATCGCTGCAAATATAAAATCCTTGTCCACTACAGGGATGATATTCGGCATTCCTTTTCCAAGTCCCATACCGAACCATCCGCCGGCACTGATGCCGAACAGTCCCTGTGCAACCTGATATCCCCCTCCGACTTTATCATATACCGCAATGGGATCCTGCCATACGATCACACGCTGCCGTACATGATTAAACAGAAAATACGCCACAACCGCAGCCAGAGTGCCGCCGGCAAGACCTGCCAGCGCATACCGTGCTTTCTTTGTTGCCACATACAACATGACAATATATGCCACAAAGAAAACGACCGCACTTCCCAGGTCTTTTGACACAACCAGAATCAGCACGTGAGTCGCTGCTACCACAGTTGTGATCACAACCCTCTTAAAGCCGGTATCTTCTCTCAACATACCTGCCACGAAAAATACAAAGGTGATCTTTACCAGTTCCGAAAACTGGAAGGTAACACCGCCAATCTCAATGGATAGCTTGGCTCCTCCGGAGATCGCCGCCATGGCAAGCACCACCATCAAAAGAGCAAGTCCCACGATTCCATACAGCCAGGTCAGATCCTTTAAAATTTTTACCTTTCTTACGATCACCGGTACAATAAACGAAAGTACCATACCGATAACCACGATTTCAAACTGCTTGACTGCCTTACCAAAACTCAGTCTGCTTAAGATCAGAAACCCGATACTCAAAAGCATACACATATTATTGACAATCAACATATTTCCTTTTCTGTAAATCACCCGATACAGAATCTGTACCACGACAATAAACAAAAACACTGCTCCGTACATCATCAGCATCTTCATATCGTTGTCCTGCAAAAACAACACTGTATATGCTACCAGGTTCATAAACAGCATCAGTACGATCTGTCTGCGCAGCACATTTTTCTGATCTTCAATATCCCGTTTCCGAAATACGGTAAAACAGGAAAATGTATAGATCATCATCAGAAGAATGATGAGATATTTGGATACTTCTGTGATTACATTTTCCACTGCATCTCCTCCACTTTCTGTCTATTCCACACCTCGCTGGAAATGTCCTTTGGTTGTCTCTTCTGTCTGCATCTGCCCATCCGGCTTCTGTCCTCTCAGATATACGTCCACAAATGCCCGGACAATCTTTTCTGTCTCCTGCTGTGTTTCTGTCGTAAACGAAAGACGATATGCCTTTACACCCAGTTTTTCTGCTTTTTCCTTTTCTTTCAGCAAAGAAGTTGGCAACGTATTGTAGATTGTATTATAACAGAACTCACAGCTGCATACACCGTGGAATTCTTTCTGATATCTGTCTTTCAAAACATATTGTACACAGGCATGATTACAGTGATCCATCGTTTTTTGCACACACTGCACGGAAACCATCATCGGTGTATAACCGTATACAGTCAGTTCACTGTTTTTATTGTTTCTGTGTACCAGTTCTTTTGCATTCAGTTCCAGCGGAACCGTATCTCCGAGAATTCCTTTTTTCATCCAGAACGCTTCTGCCCGGTTGTTCATTGTATAAATATTCGCATCCAGAACGATCCGGGAGGTAAGTCCCATCGCATCCAGGATTCCATAGCTTTCCATATTCCGCACCAGAAAGCCTCCAAGACCTTTCTGAACCAGTTCTTGAAAAGTCTCTTTCCTTCCATCAAGTTCCCGGTCTCGAACGATTCGCGGCAATGTAAGAAACAGTTCTTTCCCCTCTTCTTCCAATCTGTGAATCCATCTCTCCACATTCTGAACAAAACCAGACACCGGAAAGATTCCACAGTTCGCATAGATTCTCTTAACTCCATCTGTCTTTTCCACTGCTGCAAGCTGTTCTTCTGTCTCCACAGCAGCTGTGAGAAACTCCTTGGTTGTCTGTTTTTCTGTCTCCGGTATATCTTTGAGATCTCGTTCTTTTGCTTTTCGCTGTTTCCACGGACGAAGCATCTCTTCTTCCAGTGCTTCCAGCCCCTGTCGTCTCAGATGATTCAGCTGCTGCATCGGAAGAAAAATATCATCTCCCATAAAAATATCCAGTTTTTCAAATATAAAGCCGGATCCTCCGGTTTTTTCCATCTGTCTGCGGATCCTTTCTTCCCCCAGCGGACAATTCATGGCTGTCTGCACAGTTTCCCCTTCTACTGTCACTCTGCAGTCACCTGCCTGTACTTCCAGAATCGCAGGACATCCATTATACAGGCTCATGGTTCCCCGTATCAGAACCGGCGTCTTTTTGTCCATATATTCTTTCCGTATTCTGGTAAATAATTCTTCATTTCGAATGATACCGGCACTTTTTTCATTTTCAAGTGCCATCATGGACCGTCCGTTTCGCTGCTTGTAATAGCTCTGGTGAAAACCATCCCGGTTATAAATATCCCACAGCATCTGTTTGTCCTCTTTGGTGACGATCGGCCTTTTTTCCCCGGAAAGATACTTGTCCAGATATTTCCGGTAAACAGACACCACACCAGCAGTGTATTCCGGTTTTTTCATTCTCCCTTCAATTTTCAGGGAATATACGCCTGCTTCAATGATCTCCGGCAGGATATCTACCGTACACATATCTTTCGGACTCAACGCATACCCGGTCCGGTCATTATTCAGGCGTTTTCCGTCCCGATAAACCTGATAAGGCAGACGGCAGGGCTGTGCACATCTTCCCCTGTTTCCGCTTCTTCCTCCGATCATGCTGCTCATCAGACACTGACCGGAATAACAATAACAGAGGGCTCCGTGAACGAAACTCTCGATTTCCATATGCGTGGCATCGTAAATTTTTTTAATTTCTTCCAGTGACAGCTCCCTCGCAGTCACCACACGGGTTGCCCCGGCTTTCTGTAAAAGCTTTGCGCTCTCCACACCGGTGATCGTCATCTGCGTACTGGCATGAATATGCAACCCCGGAAAATATGTTTTGACAAAGTCCATCACACCCGGATCCTGTACAATAACCGCATCCAGTCCCGCCTCGTAAAGCGGAGCCAGATATTCGTACAGTTCCGTTTCCAGTTCCCGGTTTTTCAACAGTGTATTGATGGTCAGATACAACTGTTTTCCCTTCAGATGTGCCAGATCGATCGCCCGGATCAGCTGTTCCTGATCCAGATTGTCGGCATAGGCACGGGCTCCAAATTTCTGACCGCCCAGATAGACAGCATCCGCCCCGGCTTCAAATGCAGCCTCCAGAGCCTCATAAGAACCGGCGGGTGCCAGTAATTCTACCGTCATATACTCCTCCTTACAAAAAAGGCTATCGCAGATACTGCGACAGTCTTCTTTTCTATTTCAGCAGATTCTCCATATCCTGTTCCAGCTTCTTCACCTGCTGTTCCAGTTCTTCTTTTTCCTTCTTCAGATTCTCAACCTCGATCTGGGCTTCGATCAGATCGTGTTTCAGATCGTACATTTCCTTATCTTTCAGCTGGGAATCTTCTTCAAAAACTTCCGCCTGATGTTTTGCCTTGAAGTAATCATCTGCAATGTTCAGGCTGAGCAGTGTGTTTTTTGTTTCCACCGGCTGTCGGTTATATCCCGGCAGTTCGGAAAGCTGAGCAAGTTTATGATTCATATAAGAAGCCACACTCTGCAGATATTCTTCGCTCTCATATCCACTTAATGTGATGATCTTTCCTCCGATTAATACCTTAATTGTATTTTTTGCTGGCATTACGGCATTTCCTCCATTTTATGTATGCTCTGCATAAACAAACTACGTTTTTGCAGACAGTAATACCTCGTACTTTTACAGTTATTTTCTGTGATTTCTCCGAAGGTTACTGTTAGTAATTCATACCCCGCTTTACACATTATCAATATGTTCCGCCAGTATGACTCTCTTCTATTATAAACAAAATCCTCCAAAAAACAACCCCTTAGATTCCCAAATGATGATATGCCAACTCAGTTGCCACACGTCCTCTTGGTGTGCGATTTAAAAATCCGTACTGGATCAGGTACGGTTCATACACATCTTCGATGGTTCCCGCATCTTCTCCGATAGCTGCTGCCAAAGTATCCAGTCCTACCGGACCCCCGTTAAATTTGTGAATGATCATCTCCAGAATCTTCCGGTCTGTCTGATCCAGACCATACCGATCCACTTCCAAAAGTTCCAGTGCAAAATCAGCCACTTCTTTCGTGATCTTTCCATCATATTTTACCTGAGCAAAGTCTCTCACGCGCTTTAACAGACGGTTTGCCAGACGGGGAGTTCCTCTCGAACGTTTTGCCATCTCTCTGGCTCCATCCGCATCGATCTCCACTCCAAGCACTTTCGCAGAATGCTGAATAATCGTCTGCAGTTCTTCCTCCGTATAGAACTCCAGATGGTGGATCACACCAAAACGGTCTCTTAACGGCGCCGTCAGAAGTCCTGCCCTTGTGGTTGCTCCCACCAGAGTAAAATGTGGCAGATCAAGACGAATTGAACGGGCAGTGGCACCTTTCCCGATCATGATATCAATGGCATAGTCTTCCATCGCCGGATAAAGAACCTCTTCCACCTGACGATTCAGACGGTGAATCTCATCCACAAAAAGGACATCCCCCTCCTGCAAATTATTTAAGATAGCTGCCATCTCTCCCGGTTTTTCGATAGCCGGACCGGAAGTCACTTTCATGTGAACTCCCATTTCATTGGCAATAATCCCCGCCAGTGTGGTTTTTCCAAGCCCGGGTGGTCCGTAAAACAATACATGATCCAGTGCATCGTTTCGCTGTTTTGCAGCTTCTATATATATTTTCAGATTTTTCTTTGCTTTTTCCTGACCAATATAATCATCCAGACACTGGGGCCGAAGGCTTCCCTCGATACGGATGTCTTCTTCCATCATGTCGGTTGTGATAACACGTCTTTCCATACTTTATTTTTCTCCATATACATATCTCTACTCACTATAGCTTACTTGTTCTTCGCCGTTCGCCAAGAGCGAGCAAGCTCCCTCTGGCTCTCTTGCGCTCATTATATCATGATTCGCACCTGCGGTGCTTGACGCTGCTTTCGCAGCTATCATGATCGCCATTCGCCGTTCGCCAAGAGCGAGCAAGCTCCCTCTGGCTCTCTTGCGCTCATTATATCATCTTCTTCAGTGCGGCTTTTAGTAGGGTTTCTACATCCATCGTCTCCGCACCTTCCACTTTCTTCACTGCGCGGAGTGCATCCGTGTTCGGGTAGCCAAGTGCTACCAGTGCCTGTACTGCTTCCTGAAGCTGGTTGTCTCCTTCCGTCTCAGGTATTCCTGCTGCTGACTGATTTGCCAGTTTCTGTTCAAAAGCATCTTCCAGATCCAGTTTATCTTTCAGTTCTAGGATCAGTTTCTGTGCAGTCTTTTTACCGATACCGGGTGCCTTGGCAATTGCCGCCGCATCATCTGCCAGAACCGCGAACCGCAGATCATCCGCCGACAGTGCTGAGAGGATCCCCAGTCCTGCCTTCGGTCCGATACCGTTGACACCTAACAGTAATTTAAACACTCTCAGATCGTCTCTTGTCGCAAAGCCGTATAACTGCATGGCATCTTCTTTTACATTCAGATATGTATATATTTTTACTTCCTGACCAATGGGAATCGCGCCAGAAAAAACGGAACCGGGTACGAAGATTCGATAGCCGATTCCGTGATTATCTACAATAATACACTGGTCGTCCGCTTCCTCCAGTATGCCTTTCACGTATCCTATCATAATAAACTCCTTTTTTCGGGAACTGCCCCAAACAACAGTTCCCTTAGTCTACGTTCTATCATACCACAAGGTGGCCGACCTTTCAAATTATAATTTACGGATACCTACGGATTGTTCCGCAGCGTTGCTGCTCTCACAATCCCCTAACCATTCGAAATCCGCTGATTTACTTCGTAAATCGCTACTTTCTCATGTTTGGCGGGTTCCAAGGCAAAAAGCTTTCTCGTGCAAGCACGAAAAGCTTTTCACTTTGGAACCCTGGTATCAGATGATACAATGTCTCGGACAATTCTCTTTGCAAAGTCCGCAATTGGTACACTTATCGTAATCGATATGTGCCACATTATCTGTCACCGTAATAGCCTGTACCGGACAGTTCTTTTCACATTTTTTACAGCCGATACAGCCTTTGTCACAGGCATTCATAGTAGCCTTACCTTTATCCTGAGAGCTGCAGCTTACTTTTACTGTCTGCTCGTAAGGAACCAGCTCGATCAGATGATGCGGACAGACAGCCACACACTGACCGCAGGCTTTACATTTTTCTTTATCTACATGGGCGATGCCGTTGATGACACGGATCGCGTCAAAATTACACGCCTTTACACAGGTACCGTAGCCGAGACATCCATGATGACATTTTTTCTCACCGCCGCCCGGGATAAATGCCATAACCGAACAATCTTCCACACCATCATATACATAATTATTTCTGGAGCTCTCACAGTCACCCGCACATTTTACAAAGGCTGTCATGCGGCGTCCTTCTTTTATCTCTTCTCCCATGATAGCTGCAATGGTTTTTGCCACTTCGTTGCCGCCTACCGGACAGCCATTTACCGGTGCTTTTCCGGCTGCGATTGCAGCTGCCAGTCCGTCGCATCCCGGATATCCACAGCCACCGCAGTTATTGCCCGGAAGCTGTTCTCTGACGGCGATCTCTTTTTCATTAACTTCCACTGCAAACTTCTTTCCGGCTACCCCAAGGAGCAGTCCGATCACCAGTCCTGTGCCGCCTACCAAAGCCGCAGCAATAAGTATTCCTGTAATCATAAAACTCCCTCCTTAAATCATTCCGGAAAATCCGAAGAACGCAATGGACATCAAACCTGCGGTCAGAAGTACGATCGGCATTCCCCGGAAAGGTTTCGGTATATCGTTATATTCGATTTTCTCACGAAGTCCTGCCATCAGCACGATGGAGATGGTAAATCCGACTGCGGTAGCAAAACCATTGACCGTGCCTTCCAGGATTCCGTAATTATTCTGTACATTTAACAGTGCCACACCAAGTACTGCACAGTTGGTGGTGATCAGAGGAAGATACACACCCAGACTCTTGTACAGTGCTGGCATCGTCTTTTTCAGGAACATCTCAACCAACTGTACAAGAGCAGCGATCACCAGAATAAATACGATGGTCTGCATATATTCCATTCCTGTAGTCACCAGCACAAATTTATAAATCAGACTGGTACAGAATGAAGAAATCGTCAGCACGAAGATTACAGCCGCACCCATACCTGCTGCCGTATCCATTTTCTTAGATACACCGAGGAAGGGACACAGGCCAAGGAACTGGCTCAGGACTACGTTATTCACCAATGCCGAACCGACGGCAATCATTAACAATTCTCTCATGACTGGGTTCCTCCTTTCTCAGCGTTCTTCTTACTTGCACACATATGATTGGTGCAGCCCGCACAGAGGCTCTCGTCGCATGCTTTCGGAGCTGCGGCAGGATCTTTTTTCATCTTCACACGGTTCTGAAGTGCCACCAGCATCGCAAGGACAAAGAAAGCTCCCGGTGCCAGAATAAAGATGGTAGCTCCACCGTTGAAAACAGTCATACCAAAGATCTTACCGGAACCGATCAGCTCACGGACGATACCGATGCTGGTAAGTCCAACGGTAAATCCAAGTCCCATGCCGATTCCGTCAAACAGAGAACTAACTGGCCCATTCTTGGATGCATAAGCCTCTGCACGTCCCAGGATGATACAGTTAACTACGATCAGCGGAATATAGATTCCCAGAGAATCGTAAAGGCTCGGAATAAATCCCTGTAATAAGAACTGTACGATGGTTACAAAGGATGCAACGACTACGATATAAGCCGGCATACGCACACTGTCCGGAATCATTTTCCGGAGCATCGAGATCATCAGGTTGGACAGGGCAAGAATCACCATTGTCGTCATACCCATACCAAAACCATTTTTTGCAGATGTGGTAACTGCCAGTGTAGGACACATACCAAGCATCAGCACAAAGGTGGGATTCTCCTTGATGATACCATTATACAAACGTTCCAGAGGTGAATTTGCTTTCATCACTGATCTCCCCCTTCCATCACACGAAATGCACAAAGACCGGCATTGACACCGTTAGTCATGGCATTGGTCGTAACTGTGGCACCACTGATGGCATTGATCTCGTCATCCTGTGTTGCCCCGTTTTTTGTATACTGTAGTTTTTCTACCTGTTTTCCGACGAACTGATCTTTGAAAGCAGGAGTATCTGCATTCATACCAAGCCCTGCAGTCTCACCGATGGACAGGATCGATATTCCGTTCAGGGTACCGTCATTTTGTACCCCCATGGAAAACCGGATATCTCCACCATATCCTTCCGAAGTTACAACGGCAAAGGCATAGCCAAGTGTTTCTCCGCTCTGGTCTTCCGCACGCATAACTTCTTCTATGGACTGTGCCTTATAACCTTCCTGATCCAGCTGATCGCGGATCGTCTTTGTCAATGTATCGTCCATCTCTACTGCCTCAAAAGCTGCTGCATCCGTAAATACCTGTTCATAAGCCTCTGCTTTTGCCTGCGCTTCCTGTTTTGCAATCGGATCTTTTGTGATCTCATATACACCGCCAAGGGCCACACCTGCCACCAGAGTGATCAGTGTAAGGGCAAGGGCATCTTTGATAATCTTATTTTTCATGCTTCACCCCTCCTTTTCCAAATGCCGTCGGTACGGTCAGACGTTCGATAACCGGAATCAGCAGGTTGCCAAAGATGATCGCATAGGACACGCCCTCTGCGGAGGCTCCAAAGATACGGAACAGTCCGGTCAGACATCCCAGGATCACGCCGTATACCAGCTGTCCCCGTTTGGTAATCGGCGTCGTCACATAATCAGTAGCCATGAACCATGCTCCAAGCATCAGTCCACCGCCCAGAAGCTGTTCTAACAGATAATAGCCGTCTGCTCCATGTCCACCGAACAAAATTACGAAAATAGCAAAACTTCCGATATATGTACACGGGATTCTCCAGTCAATAACTTTGAGGATCAATAAGAATGCTGCTCCGATCAGGATCGCCAGTGCAGAAGTCTCACCGATGGTTCCCTGTGTATTGCCAAGAAACAGGCTTAACAGATCTACTTTTTCTCCTGCTTTTACTGCAGCCAGCGGTGTGGCACCGGATACCGTATCTACCAGTTTTACCAGACCGCCATCTGCGCTGAAATTAGTCATCTGTCCGGTAAAGGATAACAGCAGGAAACATCTTGCCGCCAGCGCCGGGTTCATGATATTCTGTCCCAAACCACCAAACAGCTGTTTTACGATCAGAATAGCAAAAATGCCACCAATCACCGGGATCCACCAGGGAGCGGATGCCGGAAGGTTCAGACCCAGTAACAATCCTGTGATCACAGCACTTCCATCCCAGATCGTCAACGGTTTATGCATCAGCGTTTCATAGATTCCCTCTGTCGCCACACAGGTTGC
>NZ_JALFPR010000093.1:0-2707 GCF_022785585.1 Oliverpabstia sp.
GTAAGCACCTTTGCAGGAGCCTGGGAAGGAAAACCGGTAGAATCCGCATACGAAGAGTTCGGAAAAGTGTTCCGTGAACTGGCAGACCTTGCAGAAGAAAAAGGTGTGAAACTGGGTATTGAAAACTGCCTGATGGATGGAACCTGGGAACATGCCACCTGCAACATCGGTTTCAACCCGAAAGCCTGGGAAGTGATGTTTGAGGAAGTAAAGAATGACAACTTCGGTCTGGAATGGGAGCCGACCCACCAGATGGTACAGCTGATCGACCCTGTGGCAGAACTGAGAAAATGGTGCAAAAAGATCGTCCATGTACATGGAAAAGATGCGACCATCGACTGGGATGCAGTAAGACACGGCGGAATCTCCGGAGCAGTTCCGTTCGTATGGCACCGTATGCCTGGATTTGGTGACACAAACTGGAGAGATATCATTTCTATCTTAAGAAGCAACGGATATGAGGACGATATCTGTATCGAGGGATATCATGATCCGGTATACAACGGAGAACTGGAGATGACCGGACAGCTCCACGCACTGAACTATCTGAAATGGTGCAGAGGCGGAGAGTTCACACCAACTCCATGGGAGAAATAATACAGATATACAGAGACAGAAAGAAACAGGAGGGCATTCCTATGAAACTTGGGTTTGTTACAGCGATCCTTGACAGCTGGACCTATGAAGAGATGATGGATTTTGCGTCCGAGCAGGGATTTGAATGTGTGGAAGTGGCATGCTGGCCACAGGAAAAAGCAGAAAGAAGATATGCCGGTGTAAGCCATATCGATGCGGAACGGGTCAACCAGGATGATACATATGCAGAGCATATCGTGGAATATGCAAAAAAATCAGGAGTGGAGATCTCGTCACTGGCCTATTATCCAAACGTGATGGCGGCAGATAAAGAGAAAAGCGCAGCCGCTGTGGAACACCTGAAACAGGTGATCCTTGCAAGTAAGAAATTAGGTGTGGGCATGGTCACCACATTTATCGGAAGGGACCAGACCAAAAATGTACAGGAGAACCTGGAACTGGTAAAAGAGATCTGGCCGCCGATCATAAAACTGGCTGAGGAATGTGACGTGAAGGTCGCCATCGAAAACTGCCCGATGCTTTTCGGCGAGGACCAGTGGCCGGGAGGACAGAACCTGATGACAACACCGCCGATCTGGAGAGAGGTATTCCGGATCCTGGACAGTGACCATCTGGGCATCAACTACGATCCATCCCACTTTATCTGGCAGATGATCGACTATATCCGCCCGCTTTATGAGTTCAAAGATAAGATCTTCCATGTCCACTACAAGGACATCAAGATCTACAAAGACAAGCTGGAATCCTGCGGTATCATGGCATATCCGCTGGAATACATGTCACCGAAGCTCCCGGGACTCGGAGATGTGGACTGGGGAAAATATGTATCAGCACTTACGGATATTGGATATGACGGCTATACCTGCATTGAGGTCGAGGATAAAGCCTTTGAAGATTCCAAGGAAAAGGTTGAGAATTCTTTGATCCTCAGCAAGAGATATCTGGAACAGTTCGTGATTTGATCGAATAAACTGCGAAGCGGATTGCGAATATCCGCTTGACTATAAAATTTATTGACTACAGGTAACTATTCAGCACCTTCACAGTTACAGGCAAAAATGTATATGAAATCACCTTCGGTGCTGGCATTTTTGCTTGTATGCCTCGGAATTTTGGCGTATTCATGCCAAAACATCTCGCGGGATAGTGACTACTGAATAGTTACTACGGAATAAAAAGGAGATAATACCATGAGAAAATTAAAAGCAGGAATCGTAGGATGCGGAGGAATCGCCAACGGAAAACACCTTCCGGCTATGAAGAAAAGTGGTCTCTATGAGATCGTAGCTTTCTGTGACATCATCAGAGAGCGTGCAGAGAAAGCAAAAAAAGAATATGGTACAGAAGATGCAAAAGTATTTGAAGACTATCAGGAGCTTATCAAAGAGGACCTGGATGTTGTATATGTAACCACACCGAACCGCTCCCATGCAGAGATCTCTATCGCAGCCATGGAAGCAGGAAAAGATGTTATGTGTGAGAAACCGATGGCAAAGAATTATGCAGAAGCACAGAAGATGGTGGAGACTTCAGAGAAAACAGGCAGAATCCTGAACATCGGATACCAGAACCGTTACCGTCCAGATTCCCTGTATCTGAAAGAAATGTGCAAGGCTGACGAACTGGGAGAGATCTACTTTGCAAAAGCCCATGCACTCAGAAGAAGAGCAGTTCCTACCTGGGGTGTATTCTTAAATGAAGAAGAACAGGGCGGCGGTCCGCTGATCGATATCGGAACCCATGCGCTGGATCTGACTTTATGGATGATGGACAACTATGAAGTAGAGTCTGTAACAGGACAGACCTTCCACAAACTGGCTGACCAGACCAATCAGGGAAATGCCTTTGGAGACTGGGATCCGAAGGAATTCTGTGTAGAAGATTCCGCTTTCGGATTCATCCGTATGAAAAACGGTGCAGTGATCGAGCTGGAAGCTGCCTGGGCACTGAACACACTGGAGGTTGATGAGGCCAAGACAAGTCTGTGCGGAACAAAAGCCGGAGCAGATATGAAAGACGGCCTGCGGATCAACTACATCCACCACAATAAACAGGTAGTAGAGAAACCGGCATTATCCGGCGAAGGAGTAGCATTCTTCTCAGGAGAAGA
>NZ_JALFPR010000102.1:0-3859 GCF_022785585.1 Oliverpabstia sp.
GAGACATACAAGCCAAAATGTCATCACCGAAGGTGATTTTTTATGCATTTTGGCTCGTAACTGTGAAGGTACTGAACAGTTACAAAAATAATTATAATACTGCTGATAATGAGGCCGTCGCCACTAGTCTTTTCAGGCTGAGGTGACAGCCTCCTTTCACAAATTCGAAAAAGAGAGGCTTAAATCATGTTTAAAGTAACTTTTCGTTTTGAAAACGGTGAGACCGTAGAGGGTTTTGCGGCAGCCGAAGAGAATCTTCTGGAGGTTGCAAGAAAAACGAATGTAGCAATTGATGCCCCTTGTTCCGGTAACGGTTCCTGCGGAAAATGTCGTGTGAAACTGTTAAAAGGAACTCTGAATTCGCCAAGAACCAGACATATTACAGAGGAAGAATATGCAGAGGGGTGGAGATTGTCCTGTGCGAGTAAAGTGGAAGATGATATCGAGGTGGAAGTACCGGATATCGCGTCTGCCTATCGCAGCAGAATGAAGGTTGCGGATTTAAGTTCCCCGGAAGAAGTAGCTATTTTTGACAATGCCAAAGCCGATGTTGAGGCGGCGGGAATCGTTCTGAAAAACGATATGGAAGTGGTAGATGTTACCATGGATGCTCCGTCTCTGGAAGATACCATGCCGGATAATGAACGGCTGATGCGTGCACTGAAAAAACAGATGCAGGCAGAACATGTGATTCTTCCATATACTGTAATCTGCAAGATGGCAGATGTGCTGCGGGAAACTAATTTTTCTGTTCGCTGTGTGATCGGAAGAACAGGAAGCCAAGGCAATGTTTTCGTCTATGATATTTTTCCGAAAGATGCTGAAGTAGTGATCGGCGGACTTGCTATTGATATCGGTACTACAACAGTATCCGCATTGCTGATCGATATGATAAGTGGTGATATCCTTGGAAAAGCATCCTCAGGAAATGGTCAGATCCGTTATGGAGCAGATGTTATCAACCGAATCATCGAATCTGCAAAACCTGGCGGAAGACGCCGCCTGCAGAAAGCGATTATTGATGAAACAATCAATCCGCTGATTCAGCAGATGTGTCGTGCGGCAAAATTCCCGAATAAACAGATCTACCGTATGTGTGTTGCCGGAAATACAACTATGAATCATTTGTTTGCCGGAGTGAATGCAGATCCGGTTCGTATGGAACCGTATATACCGACATTCTATAAGACAAATTCGCTGTATGCATCTGACCTTGGTCTGACAGTGAATCCGGATGCACACATAATTATAGCTCCGAATATCGGAAGTTATGTGGGTGGAGATATCACTGCAGGTACACTGGTCAGCATGCTGTGGAATAAACCGGAATTTTCCCTGTTTATCGACCTTGGAACCAATGGTGAACTGGTATTTGGTAACTCTGATTTCATGATGAGTTGTGCATGTTCGGCTGGTCCTGCCTTCGAGGGTGGAGATATCAGCTGTGGTATGCGTGCAACAGATGGGGCAATCGAGACATGTACTATCGATAAAGAAACTATGGAACCGTCCTTTACGGTCGTAGGAGATCCGGGACAAAAACCGATTGGTCTGTGTGGCTCAGGAATCATTGATGTGATTAGTGAACTGTTTTCCGCAGGAATTATCAATCCGAAAGGAAAATTCGTGCGGGAAGGCGAGCGTATCCACCGGGATAAATACGGTATGGGAAGCTATGTTCTGGCATTCCAGAAGGATGCAGGTGCAGAGAAAGATGTTGAGATTACAGAAGTGGATATTGACAACTTTATCCGTGCCAAAGGTGCAATTTTTTCAGCCATCCGTACGATGCTGAATTCTCTGGAATTCGATGTGTCGATGATTGAAGAAGTGTATGTAGCCGGTGGTATCGGAAGCGGCATCAATATGAAGAATGCGGTCAATATTGGAATGTTCCCGGATATTCCTCTGGAAAAATTCCATTATATTGGTAACTCTTCTCTGTCCGGTGCCTATACCATGCTTCTTTCCAAAGAGGCAGAACGCAAAACCTACCAGGTTGCATCCAATATGACGTATCTGGAACTGAGTACTGTACCGACTTATATGGATGAATTTGTTGCGGCATGCTTTATTCCGCATACGGATACCAGTATGTTCCCGTCCGTTTCTCAGCAGTAAAGACAGACATGCAGGAGAGAACAAAGATGGAATTACAGTATGAAAAAGACAGTAAGGAAAGAATTCCTTATGAGCACTATATGGAACTGTTTCAGAAAGCAGATCCGGCAGAAATCAGTGCAAGAACAGGGATTCCTTACGACAAACAATCACAGACCTTTAATCTTCATCTGTTGGGTGTTGCTTATCAGGTACATTTTCCGGATTATGTGGTAACACACGATCCGGAAAGCACGGTAGGATATTATCCTCTGGAAGCAGCAATCAATGCCCGGATTCTGGTACTTCGTTACCTGGTGGAAGGACACAGCGCTCCGTCTACCGGAAAATATCTGACGTATCGGGAAACACCGTGGGGAACTGTATATCTGAAACAGTTTCAGGGCAGATGTCTGATGCGTCTTGCTTATGGATTTGGCAACAAACAGGAGGCGTTCCGGTCTGCAATGGAAAAGATTGGTGCGACACCTCTCGAGCACGGCGATATCGCTTATGAATTCGAAGTGATTGATGGGTTCCGTGTACAGATGATCTTATGGGCAGGTGATGACGAATTTCCACCGTCATCCCAGATTTTATTCTCTGACAATTTTCCCATTGCTTTTCAGGCAGAGGATATGGCTGTAGTGGGCGATATATCAATCACTATGATAAAAGCACTGGCATAATAAAATCAGAATTTTACGGATGTATTATTTGTAGAAAAGTAACGATTCAGGAGATATGGAACCGTTACGGGAAAGATAGAAAATGGGGAATGACTTTCATTCCCGACAGTAGGAGAATGTAAATGAATAAGGATAGTAGAGTAAACATTGCGCGTAAAGTGCTTCAGGATGGGAAGTTGCCTGTTGACGAAGGAAACCGCGAAATATTTCCACGATGTAATGTTGCGTCCGCTACTGCATTAAAGATAGATTCAGTCGCTGTGTTATCTGCCTTTGGTGTAGTATACTGCTATACCTGAGAAAGGAAAACGTATGAAAAAACTGAATGTTAAAACTATCGTTTTTGCAGCTGTTTTAGTGGCAATGAATCTGGTGTTGAGCCGGGTGCTGGCAATTAATATTGGCTCCACCCTTCGAATTACAGTAAGTGCAACACCGATTTATCTGGCAAGTCTCTGGTTTGGACCGCTGGTAGGGGGAATCTGCGGTGGTCTGGGAGATCTGCTGGGATGTCTGATCCAGGGATATGCACCGAATCCATTGATTCTGGTGTCTTCTGTGCTGGCAGGTGTGATTCCTGCAGTATTTAAGAAATATGTCTTCAGGGATAAAGTGAATACCTGGAAAATAGCAGTTATGCTGATTGTTCATGGAATCGTAGGCTCTCTGGGATTTACCGTCGTAGGATTGCATGTATACTATGCGACCCCATGGAGTGTGCTGTATGCCACAAGAGTCATACAGACGATTGCACTGACAATTGCAAATACAATTCTGGTTTCTGTTTTATATCAGAGTGCACTGACTACTTATGTGAATCAGGTATTTGCTCTGCAGAGAACCAGAGAAGTATAAAAGATAACTGTAAAATAAGAAAACAGTTATCATAAAAGGAGGTAAATGATATGGGATACAAAACAGACATTGAGATCGCACAGGAATGCGAAATGAAACCGATCACCGAGATCGCAGCAAAAGCAGGTATTGATGACAAATATCTGGAACAGTACGGAAAGTACAAAGCAAAGATCGACTACAATCTGCTGAAAGAATCTGACAAAAAAGATGGT
>NZ_JALFPR010000120.1:0-5659 GCF_022785585.1 Oliverpabstia sp.
GCTGACCAAAAACAATGTTGATTTATCATGTACTACATTACAATTTAAACTGCCCTCATGGGCACTATAATATATTGGTACTGTTTGCTGAAGACTTTCAATATAAACTTGTTTCTCCGCTTGCTTTTCATCAACTGCCCCACTTCCTGTATCTTCTATTTGCATTTGTTGATTTACATAAACGTATTTTTCATTCCATTCAATACGATAATTAATATTTCTATGGACTTTACTATATGTTGCATCTTTGATGAAATACTCTTTCCCCAAATTCTCATTAATGCTAAATAATGGGGCTTTTATTTTCTCTTTCATTTCAACATTTAATTGTTCTAAATCATTACAAGTAAAGAAAATTTCATCATCCTCCGCAAAAATTTCTTTTTGATTTTCATCAGAGTTTCCATATAGTGAATACTTATATCTATCGCCTTCTATTTCTGTTTCATGAATTTTCCCAATATCATCCGCCTGAGCCACCGATGTAAACTCCAGATGCGTTCCTATATGTACTGCACTGATTGTAAGAATCACGGCTGCACATGCTCCTGCGAGAATTCGTCTTTTTATGTGTTCTTTTCGGCATTCTTTTTGGTAGATGCGTTCGAAGTCTCCATTCCATTCTTCCGGTATCTGATATTGGGACAGCCCTTTGTCGCGTTCCAGTTCTTTCAAAATTTCAGGAAGATGTTCTTTGATTTGCTTGTATTCCGGACTGTCATATATTTTATCTCTTTTCTTCATCGAATATCCTTTCTCCGGTCTCTGGCGAGAGCCGTCTCACGGTGAAGTGAATAACATCATCCGAATACATGGTGCTGATAGATTACCGACGTTTCTTCCTGAATATCCCAAGACTTTCTTCGATCTTTCTGCGCAGCCGGCTTCGTCTGCATTTGAAAGCGTTCGAGACTTCCCCGGTTGTATCAGAAAAATACTCGATTGCCAGAATTCTCCGCTCTTCCTCTGTCAGTCCTTCTACCAGTTCCATTGCAATCATTCTTGCGATCACTATGTCCTGCACAGAACAGACTTCCTGCTGTTCCCGTAAAGCAAGGCCAATCTTTTCTCCCAGTTCTTCTGTTCTTTTCCTGGAACGGTAGTAATCAATTACCTTGGTCTGAGTCACCCTGATCAGCCAGGCAAACTGACCCTCATCGCCTTTATCATATAATTTGTCGATTGCATTCAATAATGATGTCCACACCTCCTGTAGGATATCACGAATGTCTTCTTCTGGCAAATCCGGAAAATGTTTTTTCACGTACCAATACATAAACTGCCTATATTTTACGTAAAGCTCCTGGCATCGATCATGGTCCCTCCTATCCACGATACCACCTCCTTCGTTATTCATAGTTCCTCTTCCTGTTTCCTCTTTGTTTATGGCTTCATAATACACAACTTTCTTACATTTTTCAATAGTTTTTATTAATTTTATACAATTTTTTCTTGTTTTATTGTGCATTTTTGTATCACTTTGTCTATATTTGTCGTTTTTGCATATTTATATATTGCATTTTATCAGAAAGTACTTTCCTGTAAGTGAGACAAAACTCGTTTCGAAAACGATGTACTAGAGCGTGTCTGAAAAAGGCTTTTCGTGAGCTGCGAGTCTCAGTTTGTGGGAGATTTTATCCGAATGAGGGCGGCGTAGCGGGCTACGGCAACCGAATGAGGGTAAAATATACCGCAAAGTGGGGCTTGCAGATTGCGGAAATGATTTTTCAGACACGCTCTAAGGCAGGCGGCAGCAGAAACTTCTGCTGCTGCCACACATATCTCATTTTACGCGCGATGACTTTCCAGATATACCAGCAGCACCGATACATCCGCCGGGGATACACCTGCGATACGGGAGGCCTGGCCGATG
This sequence comes from Oliverpabstia sp., assembly GCF_022785585.1. Taxonomy (NCBI): domain Bacteria; kingdom Bacillati; phylum Bacillota; class Clostridia; order Lachnospirales; family Lachnospiraceae; genus Oliverpabstia; species Oliverpabstia sp. The sequence goes on from NZ_JALFPR010000120.1 coordinate 1,874, forward strand.
CTTACCGGGCGGTACAGTTTTAATTTCTGTACGGCTTCGATACGCAGACTCTTGACCTGATCATAATCCATATCTTCCGGGATCTTTTTGCTTTCCAGTTTTTTGAACTGTTCCACCTGTTTTAACTGACGGGTGATATATCCATCATACTTGATGTTGATATTGACCTGTTCCCGGATGTCATAGCGGAGTTCCGGACGGTTTTTATCGATTGGTGCCAGCACTTCGTAGTTCAGTTCCGGACGGCGGATCAGTTCACCCAGAGTGGATCCTGAAGTCAGCGGTGTACTTCCATACTGTTCAAGGAGTTCCTGTACCGGTCTCGATGCTCCTACATTTACGTGTTCCACCCGTTCGATTTCTTCTTTGATCAGCTGTTCTTTCTCCAGGATATCCTGATACTGTTCTTTGCTGATCAGTCCGACACGGTAGCCTTTTTCCCGGAGTCTGAGATCTGCATTGTCCTGGCGAAGCAGCAGACGATACTCGGCGCGGCTTGTCATCATACGATATGGCTCATGGTTTTCTTTTGTTACCAGATCGTCGATCAATACTCCGATATAAGCTTCGGATCGATCAAGTACCAGCAGTTCCTCACCTTTGACTTTCAATGCCGCGTTGATACCCGCGATCAGCCCCTGCGCAGCTGCCTCTTCATAGCCTGAACTTCCGTTAAACTGTCCGCCGCTGAACAGATTTTTGATATTTTTAAATTCCAGTGTCGGCATCAGCTGTCTCGGGTTGATACAGTCATACTCGATCGCGTAAGCATTTCTCACGATTTTCGCATGTTCAAGTCCCGGTACGGAGCGGTACATGTCATACTGGACATCCTCCGGCAGAGAACTTGACATACCGCCAACATACATTTCATTTGTGTTCAGCCCTTCCGGTTCGATAAATACCTGATGTCTGGATTTATCTGCAAATCTGACCACTTTATCTTCGATGGACGGACAATATCGTGGACCGGTTCCTTCGATCATACCGGAATATAGCGGAGAGCGATCCAGATTTTCCCGGATGATCTCATGAGTTTTCTCATTGGTATAGGTCAGCCAACAGGATACCTGATCGATCTGAACGCTTTCCGGATCAGTGGAGAAAGAAAACGGAACAACTCTCTCATCCCCTTTCTGCTCTTCCATCTTCGAAAAATCGATCGACCGTTTATCGATACGTGCCGGTGTTCCGGTCTTGAAACGGAACATCTCCACACCGTTCGCTTTCAGAGAGTCCGTCAGGTAATTGGCCGCCTGCAGTCCGTTCGGACCGGTATAATTACTTACATCTCCATAGATGCATCTCGCCTTCAGATACGTTCCGGTACACAGAACAACTGCCTTTGCATAATACGTTGCGCCGGAATATGTTTTTACTCCCTTAATCGTACCATCTTCTACAATCAGTTCCGTCACTTCCGCCTGTTTGATCGTCAGATGTGGTGTATTCTCCAGTACCTGACGCATGGTATTGCTGTAATTTTTCTTGTCTGCCTGGGCACGCAGGGAATGTACCGCCGGTCCTTTGGATTTGTTTAACATCTTGGACTGGATAAATGTTTTATCAATGACTTTTCCCATCTCTCCGCCCAGTGCATCGATTTCTTTTACCAGATGTCCTTTGGAACTTCCTCCGATATTCGGGTTACACGGCATCATTGCGATGCTGTCCACACTGACGGTAAATACCATAGTCTCAAGCCCCAGTCTGGCTGCTGCCAGTGATGCCTCGCAGCCCGCATGTCCGGCTCCGATTACTGCAACATCTATATACTCCACCAGTTTGTTCATTTCTTTCTCCTTCTACCACTCTTACTTGCCGGTACAGAACTTGCTGAAGATCTCATTGACCAGATCCTCACCCACTGACTCTCCCACAATCCTTCCCAACGCTTCATATGCGTTCATCAGATCGATGGAAAAGAAATCTTCCGGCATCTCCATGGCAATGCTTTTTTCCACCATTGTAAGACTCTGATATGCTTCCTCGAGCGCTGTCTTATGGCGGACATTTGTAATATATACTTCATCGTTAAAGGATAATTCTCCTGCAAAGAACATGGATTTGATCTGTTCTTCCAGAATTTCCACACCCTGTTCCTGTCTTGCGGAGATTGCTATTACCGGCATGTCTGTACGTGCCTCCAGCATCTCTTTCGTTACCACCGGAGTCAGATCACTCTTATTTAACAGAATGATTGCTTTTTTCTCCCGGAGAATCTCCAGAATTTCCTCATCATTTTCATCTAACGGAATGGAGGAATCCACCACATATAATACCAGATCCGCGTCTTTTGCGTAAGCCCTGGCTCTCTCCACACCGATCTTTTCCACAACATCTTCCGTTGCCCGGATTCCTGCCGTATCCATCATCCGAAGAGAGATTCCCTGCAGCATGATAGTCTCTTCCAGAACATCCCTCGTTGTCCCTGCTATATCTGTTACAATAGCTTTTTCTTCTCCCACCAGATAATTTAACAGAGAAGATTTTCCCGCATTTGGTTTTCCTACGATCACCGTCCGGATACCTTCCCTGATCATCTTTCCTTCATCAAAGGAATCCGCCAGACAACGAATCTTCTTTTTTTCTTTTTCTACGGTCTGCGCAAGTTTCTCACTGTACCCGTCCAGACTGATATGTTCCGGGTCGTCAAGTGCGGATTCGATATATGCAATATGGTACAGGATACTGCTTCGGATCTCTTTAATAGATGTTAAGACAGAACCTTTCAGCTGGCTTAACGAGCTTTTCAGTGCATACTCATTCTTCGCCTGGATCACATCGATGACCGCCTCCGCCTGAGACAGGTCGATCCTTCCGTTTAAGAAAGCTCGCTTGGTAAATTCTCCTGGTTCCGCAGGTCTTGCCCCTGCATGTATCACCGCTTCAAGAACCTTTTTCATCGCCAGGACACCACCATGACAATCAATCTCCACGGTGTCTTCTCCGGTGTAACTTCTCGGCCCCTTCATGATCATCACCAGGACTTCATCGATCATTGTATCGTTGTCATAGATAAATCCATAATGAATCGTATGGCTTTCGGCTTCTTTTATCTGCTTTTTTCCGCCCTTTGAGCGGTATACTTTGCTGATGATCTCCATGCTATCGTCACCGCTGATACGGATAATACCGATTCCTGAAGCACTCATCGCTGTGGCAATTGCCGCAATCGTATCTCCTGTCATCTCTGTCCTACTCCTTTCAGAGCATTATATTCTTCTTAAAGCAGGAAAAGATGCTACTCACACCCCGTGAAATAACATCTTTTCCATTCAACAACTTATTTACCTTTATAAACAACTACTACATGACGGTAAGGTTCATTGCCCTCACTGTATGTTTCCACGTACTTGTTTCCCTGCAGTGCAGAATGGATGATTCTTCTCTCATAAGGATTCATTGGTTCTAACACTACCGGCTTTCTTGTTTTACGCACTTTGAAAGCAATGTTCTTTGCCAGGTTTTCCAGCGTGTCTTTTCTGCGGCTTCTGTAGTTTTCTGTGTCTACTTTCACCCTGACATAGTCCTGCTGCTCTTTGTTGACAACCAGGCTGGTCAGATACTGCAGAGAATCCAGTGTCTGTCCTCTCTTACCGATCAGAATACCCATATCCTCTCCGGCAAAATCAATTTCCAGGCAGTCGGCGGTCTTATCATAGTTCATGGTAATCTCCACCGGAAGTTCCATTGCACCAAATACGCCGGTCAGAAATTTTTCTGCATCCTGTTTCATCTGCTGTACCTGTTCTTCGGTACGGACAACCGGTTTTCTCGGTTCCG
>NZ_JALFPR010000130.1:0-2806 GCF_022785585.1 Oliverpabstia sp.
GATCTGAAGAGAGTATAGAGAGACATAAAGGAGAAAAGACATGGTTATCACAGTAGCAGGAGAGAAAAAAGAAGTAAAAGACGGACTGACACTGCCGGAGCTGATCGAGCAGGAAAATGTAGAGATGCCGGAATATGTAACTGTTTCCATCAATGAAGAATTTATTGCAACCGAGGATAAAGAGTCTACCGTGTTAAAAGAGGGAGACAATGTAGAGTTCCTGTACTTCATGGGAGGTGGATGCTAAATGGCAATGACAGATGAACAGATCGAGCGTTATTCCCGCCACATCATCTTAAAAGAAGTTGGTGCGAAAGGACAAAAGAAGCTCCTGAAAGGCAAAGTGCTGATCATCGGAGCCGGTGGTCTTGGTGCACCGGCAGCCATGTATCTGGCAGCAGCCGGCGTGGGAACCATCGGTATCGTGGATGCGGACGAGGTGGATCTTTCCAATCTGCAAAGACAGATTATCCACAGTACCGCAGATATCGGAAAAGCAAAGGTAAAATCAGCGAAAGAGACTATGAACGCCATGAATCCGGATATAGAGGTTAAAACTTACCGGATGTTCGTGGATGCATCCAATATCCGGGAACTGATCCGGGAGTATGATTTTATCATTGATGGAACGGATAATTTTCCGGCAAAATTTCTGATTAACGATGCCTGTGTCCTGGAGAAAAAACCATTTTCTCATGCAGGAATCATCCGTTTCAAAGGTCAGCTGATGACTTATGTACCGGGGCAGGGACCGTGTTACCGTTGTGTATTCAAGAATCCGCCGCCAAAAGATGCCGTTCCGACCTGTAAACAGGCAGGTGTTATCGGAGCGATGGGTGGTGTCATCGGATCTTTACAGGCGATGGAAGCGATCAAGTATCTGATCGGTGTCGGAGATCTTTTAACAGGTTCTCTGTTGACGTTTGATGCGTTGACGATGGAGTTCCACAAGATCAAACTGCCGAAAGATACACATAAGTGCCCGGTATGCGGAGACAACCCGACGATCCTGGAGCCGATCGATTACGAGCAGGAAGTCTGCGAGGAGACAGCAGGGCGGTTTGCGGCGAGAGACGAGCAGTAATGAAGAATATCAATATCAGCTTCCCGGAGTGTCTGGTGTTTCCGGGCAGAATCAGAGGAAACAGAAAAGGCAGAATGGGAAGAGGAGACAGTTATGGCGATTATAAGAATGAGAGATCATCTCTATGATGAGATTGTAAATTATGCAAAGGAACATCTTCCGGAGGAAGCCTGCGGTCTTCTCGCCGGGGTGGAAACAGAAGAGGGAAGAGTGATCCAGAAGGTGTATTTTCTGGAGAATAAGGATCATGCGGAAGATCACTTTATGCTGGATCCGAGAGATCAGATGAATGCAATCAAGGATATGCGCGCCAATGGGTTAAAACCGCTGGGAAACTGGCATTCTCATCCGTCTTCTCCGTCACGGCCGTCGGTGGAGGATATTCGGCTGGCGTTTGATTCGAAGGCCAGTTATCTGATTTTGTCGTTGATGGCGGAGTATCCGGTGTTGAACAGTTTTCATGTGGAAAGCGGAGTCTGGGAAAAAGAGGATCTGAGGATTTATTCTGAGGAGTATTTTTTCTGAGGCTTGCGGATACTTTATATGTAACTATTCAGTAGTCACTGTACCGCGAGGTGTTTTGGCATGAATATGCCAAAATCCCGAGACATACAAGCCAAAATGCCATCACCGAAGGTGATTTTACATGCATTTTGGCACGTAACTGTGAAGGTACTGAACAGTTACGTTTATATAAGATTAATGCTAAGAAGAGAAGTGCGAAGTGTATCGTTTGAAAGTAAGCGGTATGGTTCGTACTTTTTTTACGCGAGCAACGAGCCAAAGTCCATGCTTGCATGAGACCTTGGCGACTGCCGCGATAACTTGAGAAACTCACAAAGCGTGTTTCTCATAGTTGTGGTTTGCTGTGTTTGGATTCTTTCTTGTAAAGGGGTTGGGGGCGTGATATTATAGCATATGAATAATAAATAGTTAAGGGTTTTAATATAGGGAAAATACGGATTATGAATTATAGAGTGTTACGGATAGAGGAAGATGTGGAGTTTGGCTGCGAGGAGCGGAAAGAGGGAGATCCGGTGATGGCGGTGGTTCGGCTGGAGGACGAGGACGGGGATGTAAAAATCGTTCGGCAGAGGGATCAGATGTTGTATGACAGGGATATTAATGAAGGGGATCGGGTTTGGTTTGATGAAAGGCAGGAGTTGGTAAAGTGAGATATTGCCTGCATGGACGAAAGTCTGAAAAGACTGGCTGCACGGACGAAAGACTGGCTGCACAGACGAAAGCCCGCACTGACCCGGTAAGGTCAGACAACCGCTGGCAACGCCAAGCTGAGCTAAGTCCTAAGAAGAACTATTATGCCAGTTCGCGGAGAGTCGCTCACTGTCAAGTTCTTCTAAGGACTGGATCTCATCCTGGCTAAGAGCGCCAGCAAAAGGCTGTCTGGCCTTACCGGGTCAGTGTGGGCTTTCTGGGTGTTGGCGACGGGAAGGTGAAATGATTTTTCAGACACGCTATAGTGTAGGAAAGGAAAAGTAAAATAATATATGGATATGTATGAAGTATTGAAACGATATTTCGGGTATGACGGGTTCCGGAACGGGCAGGAGGATCTGATCGGGGCGATCTTATCCGGGAGGGATGTTCTGGGGATTATGCCTACGGGGGCGGGGAAGTCGATTTGTTATCAGGTTCCGGCGTTGCTTTTGCCGGGGATTACGGTTGTGATTTCTCCGTTGATTTCCTTGATGAAGGATCAGG
>NZ_JALFPR010000136.1:0-8559 GCF_022785585.1 Oliverpabstia sp.
TTGAAGCGAGACTGCCGAAATATCTGCGTAACGCACTCCATCCAGAGGCTATAGGGGCATAAATCACTATTTTGTCAGCTGAAATATTGAATTTTCAAGGAGCGAAGCCCATTTCAGGTATGGGAAGTCTTAGTACCTAAATATCCGGTGTTATCATTTTGTTATCAAATAGAACTTCTTGTGCCCGGAAATGCCCTGTTTATAAGGGTTTCCAGAATTTTTTCATTATTCAAACTCAATCGTTGCCGGTGGTTTCCCCGTGCAATCATACATTACTCTATTTACATGCTTCACTTCATTTACAATTCTGCTGGTTGTTCTTCCGATGACATCCCACGGAATCTCAGCGCTTTCTGCAGTCATGAAATCTGTAGTGGTTACCGCACGCAGTGCGATGGCGTAGTCGTATGTTCTTTCATCACCCATAACACCTACGGAACGCATATTGGTCAGAGCTGCAAAGTACTGGTTTACTTCTTTGTCCAAGCCAGCTTTAGCGATTTCTTCGCGCCAGATGGCATCTGCGTCCTGTACCATCTGTACTTTTTCTGCGGTTACATCGCCAATGATACGGATACCGAGCCCAGGACCAGGGAATGGCTGACGGAATACCAGGTAATCCGGAATGCCAAGTTCCAGACCGGCTTTTCTTACTTCGTCTTTGAACAGGTCACGCAGAGGCTCGATGATTTCTTTGAAATCTACATGCTCCGGCAGACCACCTACGTTGTGATGAGATTTGATTACGGTGGATTCTCCGCCAACACCACTTTCTACAACATCCGGATAGATAGTTCCCTGTACCAGGAAGTCCACAGCTCCGATTTTCTTTGCTTCTTCTTCAAATACACGAATGAATTCCTCACCGATAATTTTTCTCTTTGCTTCCGGTTCTTCCACGCCTTTCAGTTTCTCATAGAAACGTTCCTGTGCGTTGACCCGGATAAAGTTCAGGTTATAATTGCCGTCCGGACCGAAGACCGCCTCTACTTCATCGCCTTCGTTCTTTCTCAGAAGACCATGGTCTACGAATACACAGGTCAGCTGATCGCCAACTGCCTTGGATAACAGAACAGCTGCCACGGAAGAATCCACACCGCCGGACAGTGCACACAATACTTTACCGTCACCGACTTTTTCACGGATCGCCTTGATAGACTCTTCTACGAAAGAATCCATCTTCCAGCTGCCGGCACAACCACATACGTTAAATACGAAATTTGCCAGCATCTGTTTTCCTTCTTTTGTATGAAGAACTTCCGGATGGAACTGAGTTGCATACAGTTTCTTTTCTACATTTTCCACTGCTGCTACCGGACAGTCCGGTGTATGAGCAATGATCTTGAATCCAGGTGCTGCCTGCTCGATATAATCGTTATGACTCATCCAGCAGATGGTCTTTTCGGATACATTTTCAAATAATGCAGAAGACTGATCTACGGTTACTTCGATCTTACCATATTCACGAACCGACGCCTTGCATACTTTTCCGCCCAGCTGGTGCATCATCAGCTGAGAACCATAGCAGATACCGAGAACCGGGATACCCAGATCATAGATTTCTTTTGCATAAGAAGGAGAATCCTCCAGGTATACACTGTTGGGACCGCCGGTGAAAATAATTCCCTTCGGCTCCATAGCTTTGATTTTTTCCAAATCGGTTTTGTAAGAATAAATTTCACAGTATACATTACACTCACGTACGCGTCGCGCAATTAACTGATTGTACTGTCCACCAAAATCGAGTACGATTACGGTTTCTCTCTTCATGAACGTCTCCTCCTGATTTTCTGATATCCATTGTTTCTGCCCGGTTTTCGCCGAAGCTTTATATTTCTCTTTATTTCTAAAGTACCCTATATTATAAAGTACCCTCTGCCTTTTGACAAGTCCCATGTTCTTTCCACCAGGCAAGCAATTTTTCTTTCTCATTCATCTCTGGCTGATCCAGTACCATCTCCAGTAGTTCCTGAAGCACAGCTCCCATCTGCGGTCCCGGTTTCATTCCGGTCGCTATCAGATCCCTGCCGGTCACTGCCAGTGTTTTCAGCGACACGCACTGGTGTTTTTCCATGATCTTATGGTAAAGCTTTTCCACAGCTTTGATCCGCTCCAGCTTCTCTTCTCTGAGATACATACTCTGTGCAAGGTTATCTGCCCGCTGCACCTTCAAAAACAGCGGAAACAGATCTTCTCCTACTTTATAGATTGCCCGCCGGACTGCTTTCTCTTCCGGGGCCGGACGATAATCGTGCCAGTAGATCAGACGAGTCACCTGTGCGATGGTATCGTTATCAAACTTCAGTCGTCGAAGAATCTTTTTCGCGATTTCTTTTCCCTCCGGTCCATGTCCTTTAAAATGATCCACACCGTTCGCATCAGTCGTCCGCATATTCGCTTTTCCGATATCGTGAAGCAGCATGGTCAGTCGCAGAATCCGGTCTTTTTCTGTCAGGCTAAGTGCTTTTAACGTATGCTCACCCACATTGTACATATGATGTGGCGTATTTTGTTGTGTTTCCATAATTGCATCAAACTCCGGCATGATGATCCGTGTAATTCCAAGATCATACACACTTCTCCATATCTCCGGACGATCCGACATCAATAGTTTCACTGTCTCTGTCTGGATCCGCTCCGCACTGATCTTTGAAAGCGTCGGTGCCAGTTCCACAATTGCCTTTTTGGTATTTTCTTCAATCTCAAATCCAAGCTGCGCTGCAAACCGTACCGCCCGAAGGATCCTCAGTGCATCCTCACCGAACCGCTGCCACGGATCTCCCACACAGCGGATGATCTTTCTTTGCAGATCATTCATCCCGCCAAATTCATCAATCAGCCCACGATCTTTGCTGTAAGCCATGGCATTGATCGTAAAATCACGGCGTTTCAGATCTTCCGTCAGATTTGAGGTAAACTGTACCTCTTTCGGATGCCTGCCATCTTCATATTCCCCGTCAATCCGGTACGTGGTCACTTCATAGCCGACACCATGTACCATGACCGTCACGGTTCCATGCTGCAGACCGGTGTCCACGGTTTTGGAAAATAGTTCTTTCACCTGATAAGGAGTGGCAGATGTGGTTATGTCCCAGTCATCCGGCGTTCTGTTCAACACCGAATCCCGGACACAGCCACCCACTGCAAATCCCTCATACCCATGTGCCTGAAGCACATCAATAATCATGTTTACTGCTGCCGGTAACTGTAACCGCATTCTATCCACTCCTTTTCTGTTTCATGCTATTCGTTCTGAACACCGATAACAGCCGAATGCCTTTATTGATGTTCCCACACTTTTTCTTTTAGTATGCTCTGCCCCAGTATACCATCTTTGTCGCCGGTTTTCCACAGCATACACAGGTATCTGCCAGATGTTCCTGGTTGAATGGGATACAACGGGAAGTTGCTGCTGTATCTTCTTTGATCTTATCCTCACATGCCTGATCGCCACACCACATAGCTTTAATAAAGCCAGGTTTTTCATTGATGGTCTTTACAAATTCTTCGTAGGTGGTTGCTGTATAGGTATGTGCATCTCTGTGTGTTCTTGCTCTCTCCAGCATATCATTCTGGATAGTGTTCAGGATCTCTGTTACTTTCTCAGCCAGTTCCGGTAATGCGACAACAATCTTTTCACCGGTATCTCTTCTTGCAACGACTGCCTGATTTGCCTCGATGTCCTTTGGTCCACACTCGATACGAACCGGAATACCACGCATCTCCTGCTCTGCAAATTTGAATCCCGGACTCTTGTCGGTAGCATCTGTTTTCACACGAATACCTGCCGCCTTCAGTGCAGCTTCCAGTTCAGCGGCTTTCTCCAGAACGCCTTCTTTTCTCTGCTGGATCGGGATGATCACTGCCTGTACCGGTGCGATTCTCGGCGGCAGTTTCAGTCCGCTATCATCACCATGTACCATGATCAGTGCTCCGATCATACGGGTTGTCATACCCCAGGATGTCTGATGTACATACTGTAATTTATTTTCTTTGTCTGTGTACTGAATGCCGAATGCCTTTGCGAATCCATCTCCGAAGTTATGACTGGTACCGGACTGCAGGGCTTTTCCGTCGTGCATCAGAGATTCTATGGTGTAAGTAGCTTCCGCACCTGCGAACTTCTCTTTGTCAGTCTTTCTTCCTTTAATAACCGGGATTGCCAGTACCTGTTCGCAGAAATCTGCATACAGGTTCAACATCTGGATGGTTCTCTCTTCTGCTTCCTCAGCAGTTGCATGTGCGGTATGTCCTTCCTGCCACAGGAATTCTCTGGAACGCAGGAATGGACGGGTTGTCTTCTCCCAACGCATAACGGAACACCACTGATTATATACTTTCGGCAGATCTCTGTGAGACTGGATCTCTTTTGCATAAAAATCACAGAACAGAGTCTCAGAAGTCGGGCGGATGCACAGACGTTCCTGCAGCGGTTCGAGTCCACCGTGTGTCACCCATGCAACTTCCGGTGCAAATCCTTCTACGTGATCTTTTTCTTTCTGCAGAAGGCTTTCCGGAATCAGCATTGGCATATACACATTTTCTACGCCTGTTTCTTTGAATCTTCGGTCAAGTTCATGCTGGATATTTTCCCAGATCGCATAACCCGCCGGTTTGATCGCCATACATCCTTTTACACTGGTGTAATCAATCAGATCTGCTTTTTTTACTACATCGGTATACCACTGTGCGAAATCCTCTTCCATGGAAGTGATCGCTTCTACCATTTTTTTGTCTTTTGCCATCTTTATTTCCTCCATTTTTGTTCTCACGTACTCTCGGAATCTTTCTGTGCTTGATTTTGCGAGATGATTTTTTGTCAGTTGTATCCGAGAGTACATTTCTCTATCTCCAGGGGATTCCAGATCAAAATAAGCACCTGATCCCCAAAAAGGGACCAGATGCTTATCCGGCGGTACCACCCTAATTAACAGCCCGAAGACTGCTCACTTTCTTTCACTCTTTTTTAACGCCAAAGTCGCGGTCTGCTTACTCACAGACAGCTCCGGGGTCGGTTCCACACACTCCGCACAGAAATCTTCCACCTCTGATTTCCTCTCTGTTGATTGTCACCTGTGTACTATTCCCTTCATCGCCTTTTTTATTTTATTGCTGATAGGATTTTATCGGAAACTCCCTGATTTGTCAAGGGGTTGCTATCCGACTCCCTCTTATTTTGTTCCGAAGATTCTGTCTCCTGCATCGCCAAGACCCGGTACGATATAGCCGTGATCATTCAGATGATCATCCAGTGCACCGATATAGATATCCACATCCGGGTGTACTTCCTGCAGTTTCTTTACACCTTCCGGTGCTGCAATGATACACATAAAGCGGATATTTTTTACACCTTTCTGTTTCAGCATGGTAATTGCTGCTTCTGCGGATCCACCGGTTGCCAGCATCGGATCAACAACGAAAATGTCACGCTCGGAACTGTCTGCCGGAAGTTTGCAGTAATATTCTACCGGTACCAGAGTTTCCGGATCACGGTACAGACCGATATGTCCTACTTTTGCAGCCGGAATCATTGCCAGCATACCTTCTACCATTCCCAGGCCTGCACGGAGAATCGGTACTACAGCCAGTTTCTTTCCTGCCAGTTCTTTCGCAGTCATCTTTGTGATTGGGGTTTCAATTTCCACCTCTTCCAGCTTCAGATCTCTGGTCGCTTCGTAGCACATCAGCATCGCGATCTCACCGATCATCTCTCTGAATTCCTTGCTACTTGTCTCTGTTCTTCTGATAATTCCGATTTTATGTTGAATCAACGGGTGATCCATAACTACTACTTTTGACATTTGTTCTCCTTTCTGCCGTTTCCGACATAGCGCTCTTTTATCATTCTGTATCACAGTCGGGAATTTCATTCATAACTGTATCTGTTACCTTCTTTTTCATGTATTTTACTGCACTTTACTCTCCGTCTGTCGGCTCCTCGATCAGTTTGATTCTACGGATGTGACGTTCATCGTTGGAAAATGGAGTATCCAGGAATGTCTCCACGATCTTAATGGCAAGTCCCGGTCCTACAACTCTTCCACCCAGTGCCAGTACATTGGCATCGTTGTGTTCTCTGGTTGCCTGTGCACAGAAACAATCGGTACATAATGCAGCACGGATTCCAGGTACTTTGTTGGCTGCGATAGAGATACCGATTCCAGTTCCGCAGATCAGGATTCCTCTCTCACATTCTCCCTTAACGATGGCATGAGCCACTTTTCTTGCATAGATTGGATAGTCTACGGAATCTGTGCTGTCGCATCCATAATCCCGGTACTCCAGTCCTCTGCTGTCCAGGTATGCCTCAATCTCCTTCTTCAGTTCATATCCGCCATGGTCACAACCAATTGCTATCATGTTACAGTTCCTCCTCTTCGTTTAACCTTGTTACCAGTTTTCTCATCAATAATTCCAGTTCCGTATAGCACTGACTGTATACAGTCAGTGGCTGACCGTGCAGGGACGGTATATCTCCGCTCTCCCCCACGTATTCTTTTACTGTATAGACATGGGGCGCATTCTCATACGTTTCCCAGATCTGCGATTTTTGTTTGTCCTCCATCGTCAGGATCAGAACATCATTGTTGATATCTTCCTGCTCTAACTGCATGGCAATATGACTTGGCTGCGGGTAACCGTTGCTGGTCAGTACTGCCTCCGCTTTCGGATTCAACGGTTCCGGAAATAATACCACCATCCCTCTGGACTCAATCGTCAACGGATTGGTAAGAAATTTTCTTTTCAGGATCATCTCTGCCATCGGCGCCCTGCAATTATCATTGGTATCTACAAAAATCAGTTTTTTATACCGTATTACCATAGTTCATCCTCAAACCTGAATCTTTTTCTGACCTGCAGCCTTCATCAGACGGTTCATAATCGCCTGTCCCATCTGGGGCGTATCAAAAGCTTCTGAATAAATATAAGTCACTCCACAGTCGTCAAATTCCCGCAGTACAGCAAACAGATGTCTCGCAATGCTCTCTTCATCTGCCCTTGTTCCGATGCACTTTACAATTCCTTCCGGATAAGCCTTTATACTCTCCTCTGTAGCAATCACGCCCACCTTCTCTCCTGCTCTGATCTTTTCTTCCACCAGCGCACAGATTTTCTCCTGTACAGCTTTCGGTGATCCTTCCACCACGGTCAAATCCGCTTTCGGTGCATAGTGGCGGTATTTCATTCCGGGAGCTTTCGGTTTGACTTTACTGTCTGCCTGGATCAATCCCCGATCCATCTGCACCTGACCGATCACACGTCTTACCATCTCCTGATTAATATATCCCGGACGCAGAATCGTCGGAATCTCTTCCGTAAAATCCACAATTGTTGATTCCAGACCGATCCCCACGGATCCGCCATCCAGAATCATATCAATCTTCCCATCCAGATCCTCTTCCACATGGGAAGCCATCGTTGGACTCGGGCGACCCGATGTATTGGCACTTGGTGCCGCAACATAGCCTCCCCCTGCCCGGATCAGTGCCTGTGCCAGCGGATGATCCGGCATACGCACTGCCACAGTATCCATTCCACCGGTCGTCTCATAAGGCACAATATCGCTTTTCTGAAAAATCATTGTCAATGGTCCCGGCCAGTAAACTGATGCCAGTTTTTTTGCACTCTCCGGCACCTCTTTTACAATTTTCTCCAGATCTTCCATATCTGCAATATGAATGATCAGTGGATTATCGGAAGGCCGACCTTTCGCCCGATAGATTTTAGCAGATGCCTGCGGATCCAGTCCGTTTCCTCCAAGTCCATATACCGTCTCTGTGGGGAATGCTACCAGACCGCCCTGTCTCAGAATCTCTCCGGCTTCCCGGATACCTTCCATATCTAATTCCTGGGGATTCATGCGAATCACTTTTGTTTTCATTTTCTTTCACCTTATTTCTTCACATCTGATAACAGTATACTAGAGTAACGTGCGATGGGCAAGTGTAAATTTATCACAAGGCTTCTCAGGCTCCTGTGATTTTTTTATTTTCACTTTTTCTCTGCCAGGCTGCTCAGATATTCCAAGGTACCACTGCAGATTGCTTTTGCCACCTTGTTCTGATATTTTTCATCTGTCAGCAATAAGGCTTCCTGATTATTACTTAAAAAACCGCATTCTCAAAATGTCAAGAGGATGATAAAAACTTTTTTCAGCTTTTTATCATCCTCTACTTGAATCAATTTCTCAATTTATTTCATTTTTTTACCCAAATACCATTGTATAATTCCCAGATACTCCGTCTTCTTTCCTTCTGAATTACATTTGCCATATTCGATCATAAGGTTCCTGATTTTTTCTTTCGTCCAGGTACCTTGGGGCATTGTCTTTGCAATCTCGTTAATTACAGCATTTAATTTTTCTTTTCTATTCTGAGGTAATCTGTGCCCTTCACTGTTCAGATTCAGGGTTTCATTTAAATCTTTCTGTATATCTTCATTTTCCGAATAGATTTCTCCTGACTTACTTCTGTATTTTATCTCAGACAGGGTTCTGCTGTCTCTTGGGTCTACAATTATTCTGACATTGCCTTTATGCGTATCACAGGTATCATCTTT
>NZ_JALFPR010000134.1:0-14682 GCF_022785585.1 Oliverpabstia sp.
GTGAGGATGCACAATTTACTTGTGCATTCTTCGGTAAAGTGTTAGAATATAGCATGGTGCATTAGACTGGAAAGAGGCCAGGGTGGATGCACCGGGAAATTTTATGGAGAGTGAAAATAGTAACAAGAAATGTAACTGTGAAGGTGTTGAACAGTTACCAAAAAAATAAATTGTATTTTATAGGAGTAGATTGATGAAATTATCTGAAAAGATCTTTGGAACGCACAGTTCCAGAGAGTTGAAAAGAATTATGCCATTGGTGGATAAGATTGAGGAGCTGCGGCCGACTATGCAGGCGATGACGGACGAGGAGCTGAAGGATCAGACCAGAAAGTTCAAGGAGAGACTGGCAGAGGGAGAGACGCTGGATGATCTGCTTCCGGAGGCATTCGCTACGGTGCGTGAGGCTTCCAAGCGTGTGCTGAATATGGAGCATTACCGGGTACAGCTGATCGGTGGTATTATTCTGCATCAGGGACGTATCGCGGAGATGAGAACAGGTGAAGGTAAGACTTTGGTTTCTACCTGTCCGGCTTATCTGAACGCGCTGGAAGGTAAAGGCGTGCATATCGTAACCGTCAACGATTACCTGGCCAAACGAGATGCGGAGTGGATGGGTAAAGTCCATGAGTTTCTGGGACTGAAAGTCGGTGTGATCCTGAACTCTATGAAAAATGACGAGAGACGGGAACAGTATGCATGTGATATTACGTATGTTACCAATAATGAGGATGGTTTTGACTATCTGCGAGACAACATGGTTATTTATAAAGAGCAGCTGGTACAAAGAGAGTTGCATTATGCAATCATCGATGAGGTTGACTCTGTATTGATCGATGAGGCGAGAACGCCTCTGATCATTTCCGGACAGAGCGGAAAGTCCACCAAGCTGTATGAAGTCTGTGATATTCTGGCAAGACAGCTGCAGCGTGGTGAAGCCAGTGGTGAGATGACCAAGATGACAGCTATCATGGGCGAGGAAATTATCGAGACCGGTGATTTTATCGTCAATGAAAAAGATAAAGTAGTAAACCTGACCGAGGAAGGTGTGAAGAAAGTAGAGAAGTTCTTCCATATTGAAAACCTGGCAGATCCGGAGAATCTGGAGATCCAGCACAATATAATCCTTGCACTGCGTGCCCATAACCTGATGTTCCGTGACCAGGATTATGTCGTAAAGGACGATCAGGTACTGATCGTTGATGAATTTACCGGACGTATCATGCCGGGAAGAAGATATTCCGACGGTCTGCATCAGGCGATTGAGGCGAAAGAGCATGTAAAGGTACGCCGTGAGAGCAAAACACTGGCCACCATTACATTCCAGAACTTCTTTAACAAATATGCGAAAAAAGCAGGTATGACCGGTACGGCTCTGACAGAGGAACAGGAGTTCCGTGAGATCTATGGTATGGACGTTATCGAGATTCCGACAAACCGTCCGGTTCAGCGTGTCGACCTGGATGACGCGGTATATATGACCAAGAAAGAAAAATTCCGTGCGGTCGTGGAAGAGATCAAAAAAGCACATGCGAAGAATCAGCCGGTACTGGTAGGTACGATCACGATCGAGACCTCCGAACTGCTGAGCAACATGCTTCGGAGAGAGGGAATCGCACATCAGGTACTGAATGCGAAGTTCCATGAGCTGGAAGCTGAGATCGTTGCACAGGCCGGTGTGGCAGGTGCAGTTACCATCGCGACCAATATGGCAGGTCGTGGTACCGATATCAAACTGGACGAGGAAGCGAGAGCAGCCGGTGGTCTGAAGATCATCGGTACGGAGCGTCATGAGTCCCGCCGTATCGATAATCAGTTGCGTGGCCGTTCCGGTCGTCAGGGAGATCCGGGAGAATCCCGCTTCTATATTTCACTGGAAGATGATCTGATGCGTCTGTTCGGTTCTGAAAAACTGATGTCCGTATTCAGCAGTCTCGGTGTTGCGGAAAACGAACAGATCGAGCATAAGATGCTTTCCAGCGCTATTGAGAAAGCACAGAGGAAGATTGAAAGTAATAACTACGGTATCCGTAAAAATCTGCTTGAGTATGACCAGGTAAACAACGAACAGAGAGAGATCATTTATAAAGAGAGACGTCGCGTACTCGACGGAGACAATATGCGTGATGCAATCTGTAAGATGATCACCGATACCGTGGAAAATACGGTAGATATGTGTATCAGTGACGAGGTGGATTCTGATGAATGGGATCTGATTGAACTGAATACGATTCTGCAGCCGATCATTCCGGTGAAGACAATCACCAAAGAGGATGTCAAAGAGATCCGTAAGAATCAGTTAAAACAGAACCTGAAAGAAGAAGCTATTAAACTGTACGAAGTAAAAGAAGCTGAGTTTGCAGAGCCGGAGCAGATCCGTGAACTGGAACGTGTGGTACTTCTGAAGGTCATTGACAGAAAATGGATGGATCATATCGATGATATGGAACAGTTGCGTCAGGGTATCGGCCTGCAGGCTTACGGACAGAGGGATCCGAAGGTTGAGTACAAGATGAGTGCATTCGAGATGTTTGACGAGATGATCGCAGGCATCCAGCAGGATACTGTTCGCCTGTTGTATCATGTTAGAATCGAGCAGAAAGTAGAACGTGAGCAGGTAGCGGAAGTAACCGGAACCAACAAAGATGAAGAAGTCAAAGGTCCGGTTCGCCGTGCCCAGCAGAAAGTATACCCGAATGATCCGTGTCCATGCGGAAGCGGTAAGAAATACAAACAGTGCTGTGGACGTAAGCCTGTATAGAAGGAAGCGTGCAGAACCGATACGGCAGAGGGAAAACGGCTGCTGAATATAAAAATTGTATGAAGAAAGAGGGTGCCCCCTTTGGTAGAATTAGATCAGTTTAAAGCAATATTGAATTCCTATGCGAAACCTTTAGTGGAAGTGAGGGATTCCCTTGACCTGGCCAATAAGGAAAAGCGGATTGAAGAGCTGGAAAGAAAGATGGAAGAGCCGGATTTCTGGGATAATCCGGAACGCTCCCAGGAAATGATGAAAGAACTCAAAAGCCTGAAAGATGATAAGGAGATTTATGAAAATCTGGAAAGCCAGAGAGACGATATGGAGACTCTGATCGAGATGGGATATGAAGAAGACGATGCTTCGGTCATCCCGGAGATTCAGGAGATTCTGGATCAGTTTGAGGCAGATTTTGAAAATATTCGTATGAAAACCCTGTTATCCGGAGAATACGATAAAAAAGATGCCATCATCAAGCTGAATGCCGGAGCCGGCGGAACCGAGTCCTGTGACTGGGCAGGAATGCTCTACCGTATGTACACCAGATGGGCGGAAAAAAAAGGATTTACCCTGGAAGTTCTGGATTATCTGGACGGCGATGAGGCAGGCATCAAATCTGTAACATTTGAGGTACACGGAGAAAATGCCTATGGCTACCTGAAATCAGAAAAAGGGGTACATCGTCTGGTACGCATCTCACCGTTTAATGCGGCAGGAAAGAGACAGACTTCGTTTGTATCCTGCGATGTTATGCCGGATATTGATGAAGATCTGGATGTGGATATTAAGGAAGATGATCTGCGTATCGATACGTATCGATCCAGCGGTGCCGGTGGCCAGCATATCAACAAGACCTCTTCTGCCATCCGTATTACACATATTCCAACCGGAATCGTGGTACAGTGTCAGAATGAACGTTCTCAGTTTCAGAATAAAGACAAGGCTATGCAGATGCTGAAAGCCAAACTATATCTGTTAAAACAGCAGGAAAATATGGAAAAACTCTCCGGCATCCGTGGCGAAGTGACAGAGATTGGCTGGGGAAATCAGATTCGTTCTTATGTATTGCAGCCGTATACGATGGTGAAAGATCACAGAACCGGCGTGGAGAGTGGTAATGTGGACAGCATTCTGGATGGTAATCTGGATCCGTTTATCAACGGCTATCTCAAGTGGATTGCCCTTGGCGGAAAACAGCCGGAGAACGCAACCGAAGAAATGGAATAACGATTCCACTTTCCATGACTGTTGAGAAAACGGAAAGATGGGAGTACACAAAAAAGGAGAATGGCGTATGGGTATTATCAGAGCTATCAGACAGACGATTGGCGGAACACTCGCTGATCAGTGGCTGGAAGTCATAGAGCCGGAAAATATGGGAGATCAGACAGTACTGACTGCAGGTATCCGCACCGGAAAAGGAGCGAACCGAAAGGGTGGAAAAGACAGCATCTCTAACGGATCAGTGATTCATGTATATGAGGGACAGTTCATGATGCTGTTAGACGGCGGACGGATCGTGGATTACAGTGCGGAACCGGGATATTTTACCGTGGATAATTCTTCTATGCCATCCATGTTCAGTGGAAGCCTGGACGATGTGGTGAAGAATTCTTTTGACCGGTTTCGTTTTGGCGGTACAGCACCCACTTCACAGAAAGTGCTGTATCTGAACCTGCAGGAGATTAAAGGAATTCGTTTCGGAACCAGAAACCCCATCAGCTATTTTGATAATTTTTATAATGCAGAATTATTTTTGAGAGCCCACGGAACTTATTCGATCCGAATCACGGATCCGATCAAGTTCTATGTGGAAGCCATTCCGAAAAATAAAGATCAGGTAGAGATCACAGATATCAACGAACAGTATCTGTATGAATTTCTGGATGCACTGCAGTCTTCCATCAATCAGATGTCAGCAGATGGTATGCGGATCTCCTATGTGCAGTCAAAGAGCCGGGAACTGTCAAAATATATGGCGGAAACACTGGATGAAGACTGGAAACAGACCAGAGGTATGGAGATCCAGGCGGTAGCTATCGCGAGCCTGTCCTATGATGACAAATCTCAGGAACTTCTGAATATGAGAAATCAGGGAGCTATGCTCCAGGATCCGTCCATTCGGGAAGGTTATATGCAGGGAGCTTTTGCAAGAGGAATGGAAGCCGCAGGAAGCAATGCAAACGGCAGTACCATGGGCTTCATGGGAATGCAGATGGGCGCACAGATGGGCGGCAATATGGCAGCTTCCATGTCAGCAGCCAATCAGCAGCAGATGATCCGGAACCAGCAGATGCAGCAGGAGGCAGCGACAGCACATCATGCACAGAATGAGCCGGATATCTGGATCTGCAGCTGTGGACAGAAGAACACAGGAAAGTTCTGCAGTGAGTGTGGACGTCCCCGCCAGACCGGAGCATGGATCTGCAGCTGCGGACAGAAGAATACAGGAAAGTTCTGCAGTGAATGTGGAAAATCAAGACCATAAGACTTTTGCAGAAAGAGATGCAGAAAAGATAAAGAAAGTATATCCGTACAGAAAGATGAGGAGAAAATCATGGAGGTAGTCAGTTTCAAATGCCCCAATTGCGGGGGCGAACTGGTGTTTGATCCAAATACTCAAAACTACTCCTGTCCTTATTGTAATTCTGAGTTTTCTCAGGAACAGATCGATACGATGCAGAAAGGAAAACAGCCGTCTCAGGAATCTGAGGCGGCTGATTCTGCAAAAGGGCAGGAACAGGAAGAAGCGGCAGTGTATGTGTGCCCGAACTGTGGAGCCGAGATTGTGACAGATCCGACAACAGCGGCCACAGAATGTTATTATTGTCAGAGCCCGGTGGTATTATCGGAAAGAGTTTCCGGAGAGTATCTGCCCCAGGAGATCATTCCCTTTGCGATAGACCGGAAAAAAGCGGAGGAAATCTTTTTACAGAATATGAAAAAGAAGAAATTTGTTCCCCGTGGATTCTTCAGCGCAAAACAGATTGAAAAAATGAGCGGTGTGTACTTTCCATACTGGATGGTGGACTGGCGGGGAGATGCCGCAATGGAGGCGGAAGCCACCAAAGTCCGCACCTGGAGGACCGGTGATACGGAATATACGGAAACACAGTTCTACCGGGTGTACCGGGAAGGAAATGTGGAATTTGACGATATGCCGAAGATCGCCCTGCAAAAAGCCAATCGGAAGTTAGTAGAAGGTGTGCAGCCGTATGACCGGAAGGCGGCAAAACAATTTTCTATGGGTTATCTCTCCGGTTTTCAGGCGGAGCGCCGGGATCTTGAAAAAGAAGCGTTCGGAGCGGAGATCGCACGGGATACGGAACAATATGCAAAAAGAGTACTCGAAAATGATATGCGCGGTTACACGACGGTACGACCGGTTCATCAGCAGGTGGGCAACCGACAGGAGCGGTGGCGTTATGCTCTGGTTCCTGTGTGGGTGATGACCTACAAGGGCAAAAACGGAAAAATCTATTATTATACCATTAACGGACAAAACGGCAAGGTGTGTGGAGAACTTCCGGTGGATTATAAGAAACTGAGTCTGGTATCGACATTGATCACCGGTGTGGTATTTCTTTTAGGACTGGCAGGAGGATTGTTGTTATGAGAATGAGAAAAAAGACGGGATACCTTCTGTTGATGCTTCTGCTGTTGTTGCTGGTCCCGGTGGCTGTGTGGGCGGATAAAACCACGGTAGACGATCAGGCAGGACTTTTTTCACAGGAGGAAGAACAGGAACTTACCGATCGGATCGTGGAACTTACGACAGACTGGAACATGGATTTTGTGGTAGTGACGACAGAAGATGCGGAAGGCAAGACCTCCGAGGAGTATGCGGATGATTACTATGACTATAACGGATATGCGGAGGACGGAGCCCTGTATCTGATCGACCTGGACAACGGTTCGGTGTGGATCTCCACGGCGGGAAAGATGATCCGGTATCTGACGGATGAGAGAATTGATGTGGTGATCGATGCCGGATACGATAGTCTGAAAGCAAAGAATTATGCAGATGGTATTCTGGAGATGCTGAATGAGACAGAGAGCTATCTGGAAGACGGCATTCCTTCGGATCAGTATAATTATGATACAGAGACGGGAAAGATATCAAGATACCGCAGTATTACGGTCTATGAAGCAATCGGAGCGGCTGTGATCGCACTTTTGTGCGGTGGAGGATTTGCAGCGGCTGTTCTGGGATCTTACCGGTTAAAAAGAAAAACGTATCGGTATCCGTATGAGAGCCGGGCAAAGGTGCATTTTACGAGAAGGGATGATCAGTTCCGCCATCGAAGCATTACACAGCGGAGAATCCCGCGGGAACCACCGTCCGGAGGTGGCGGAGGTGGCGGCGGACAGAGTTCCGTACATACTTCCGGCAGTGGCACCTCACACGGTGGTGGCGGTCGGAGCCTGTAATATTTTATACGATTCAGACTTGCTAAAGATGTTTTGTTTCATTTGTGAAAAAATTCTTGCACCGGATGACAATGTATGGTAATATCTTTTGGGTGACTACAAATGTGTTTCTGATACGAACATGCAGAGCCACAGGAAAGAAAGAGAAGACATGGAAAAAAAGACAAAATATTATGTGGTAAGAGAGAAAGCAGTGCCGGAGGTACTCTTAAAAGTGGTTGAAGCCAAGAGGATTCTGGATTCCGAGCGGGCAACCACGGTGCAGGAGGCAACCGAGCAGGTAGGCATCAGCCGCAGTTCTTTTTACAAATACAAAGACGATATTTTTCCTTTTCATGATCAGGCAAAAGGAAGAACAGTTACCTTTATTTTGCAGATGGATGATAAACCGGGGATACTTTCGGATATTCTGCGCACCGTTGCTGAATTTCGAGGAAATATCCTGACCATTCATCAGAGTATTCCAATTAACGGAATCGCAACGCTGACGCTGAGTGTGGAGATTTTGCCGGAAGCCGGAGACGCGGAAGATATGATCGGCCAGATGGAACAGCAGACAGGTGTACATTATTTGAAAATATTAGGCAGGGAGTAAAAACAGATGATACAGATTGCAGTATTAGGCTACGGCACAGTGGGATCCGGTGTGGTGGAAGTGATCAACCGGAACCAGGAAAGCATCAATAAAAAAGCAGGAGAAGAGATCAACATCAAGTATGTACTTGACCTGAGAGATTTCCCGGGAGATCCGGTACAGGAAAAGATTGTTCATGATTACGAAGTGATCGCCAACGATCCGGAGATCAAGATCGTAGTGGAAGTAATGGGCGGAACCAATCCGGCGTATACATTCGTTAAGAGAGCGCTGGAGAGCGGCAAATCCGTATGTACTTCCAATAAAGAACTGGTTGCGAAACACGGTGTGGAACTGATCCGGATCGCAAAGGAGAAAAACTGCAACTTCTTATTTGAAGCAAGCTGCGGTGGCGGTATTCCGATCATCCGGCCGCTGAACTGTTCTCTGACCGCAGATGAGGTCGACGAGATCAGCGGTATCTTAAACGGAACAACAAACTATATTTTAAGCAAGATGACAAGCGATGGTTCCGAGTTTGAGGATGTGCTGAAGAATGCACAGGAACTCGGCTATGCGGAGCGCAACCCGGCAGCTGATATCGAGGGCTGGGATGCCTGCAGAAAGATCGCGATTCTTTCTTCTCTGGCATACGGTCATCATGTGGATTTTGAGGAGATCTATACCGAGGGAATCACGAAGATCACTTCCGCGGATATCCGTTATGCAAAGGCATTTGGCGCAACCATCAAGCTTCTGGCCAGCAGCAAGCGGATCGGGGACAAGTACTATGCGATGGTATGCCCGGTTATGATCAACGGTGACAGCCCGCTGTTCAGCGTCAATGATGTATTTAATGCGATCGTGATCCATGGCAATATGCTGGGGGATGCGATGTTCTACGGAAGCGGCGCAGGAAAACTGCCGACAGCCAGCGCGGTTGTAGCTGATGTGGTAGATGCAGTCAAACACCTGAACCGTTTTATCATGACGGGATGGAGCAGCGAGAAACTGGAAATGATCGATGTCAGTCAGGTAGAGAGCAGATTCTTCGTCCGCATGAAAGGCAGCTACACAGAGAGCCTTGCAAAAGTGGAAGAAGTGTTCGGAACCATCGATGCGAAGGTTGTCGCAGAGGTTGGTAAAGAATTTGGATTTATTACCTCTAAGATGAAAGAGGAAGAATACAGAGCGAAAGCAGCACAGTTCGATAACATTATCGGCATGATCCGGGTTCGCTTCTAAGAAAGAAAAATGAGAAAATGACATGTCTGTGCAGTTCTGAAAAAGGACTGCGGGCATGTCATTTTTTACGCGGACAACGAGTCAAAGATTTCAGGGAAAATTCGTGTGGAAAAAACATGTGACCGTGCAGGAAAGAATGGATAAAAACTTTGAAAACAATCGTTGTGGAAGCGGTTGACGCATGGAAAAAAAGGGTTTATCATTTAGTGCATATCCATGTGAGAGCGCCTGAAAACGGGGGTATCACGAATGGAAATACAGCAGAGGCAGGAAGCGGATTACGCCACAGCAGGCTGATCCGCTTCTGTTTGCGTAGAAACACAGGAGGAGAAACATGTTAATCGTGAAAAAGTTCGGCGGCACTTCGGTGGCGGACAAAGAACGCATTTTCAATGTGGCAAAGCGATGCATCCGTGATTATCAGAACGGAAACGATGTGGTAGTGGTTTTATCTGCCATGGGAAAATACACGGACGAGCTGATTGCCAAAGCAAAAGAAATTAATCCAAATCCATCCAAGAGAGAGATGGACATGCTGTTTACCATCGGGGAACAGATGTCGGTGTCTCTGATGGCCATGGCGATGGATGCACTGGGTGTACGTGCCATTTCCCTGAATGCATTCCAGGTAGCCATGCACACGACAAGCAATTACAGCAATGCAAGACTTAAAAAGATCGATACCGAGCGGATCCGCCGGGAGCTTGATGACCGTAAGATCGTGATCGTCACAGGTTTCCAGGGGATCAACAAGTACAACGATTACACAACCCTTGGAAGGGGTGGTTCCGACACGACGGCAGTAGCTCTGGCAGCAGCGCTTCATGCGGATGCCTGCGAGATCTTTACGGACGTAGATGGTGTCTACACCGCTGACCCGAGACTGGTGCCGACAGCGAGAAAGTTAAATGCGATCACCTATGATGAGATGCTGGATCTGGCGACTCTCGGAGCAGGTGTGTTACATAACCGATCGGTGGAGATGGCGAAAAAATACGGCGTACCGCTGGTGGTACGTTCCAGTCTGAATGAATCTGAAGGTACTGTTGTCAAGGAGGTTGTAAAGAAAATGGAAAGAATGTTGATCAGCGGCGTTGCCCTGGACAAAGATGCAGACCGTATCTCCGTAATCGGAATCAAGGATGCACCGGGTAGTGCGTTTAAATTATTTAATACACTGGCAAAGAAGAATATTAATGTGGATATTATCATCCAGTCTGTGGGACGTGAGGGAACAAAGGATATTTCCTTTACGGTTGCCCATGATAATCTGAAAGAGGCGATTGAACTGCTCGAAGAGTATCAGGAAGTGCTTGGGTTTGAGAGAGTGGACTATAACTGTGAGGTTGCAAAGTTGTCAATCGTAGGTGCGGGAATGATGTCCAACCCGGGTGTGGCTGCGAAGATGTTTGAGTGCCTGTATAATGAGAACGTGAATATCAATATGATCGCGACCTCCGAGATCCGGATCACGGTACTGGTGAACAGTGAGGATGCGGTTCGGGCGATGAATGCGGTGCATGATGCGTTTGGGCTGGCTGAGGCGTAAAATAATTAGTTTGATATAGGTTTGTTGCTAAAGAGGACGTGGCGAGCCCTGGATCCCTCCGGGGCTCGCCACTGGTTTTGGCAGGAACTAATGTGGTGAAAGTTGCTGTTTTTGGTAGTATATTTTGGGAAAATCAGAAGAGAGAATAGAATGTAAAAAACATGCGATTTTTTTACTTAGAGGTAATGGATACCCGCCTTCTTGCGTCCGGGGAACGATTATACCTCCCCGGTGATCTTCCGGTAGAAGTTTGCCATCGTAACCTGCATATAAGGGATCACCCACAAAAGTCCGATCCCGCATGCGATCGCGCCCAGCAGGTAGATTCCGATGAAGCTAAGCTGTAGATAAAAGAGTTTTCCCTTCTTTCCTCTCATGATCCGCACACTTTCTTTGAGTGCCTGTATGGCTTCGATGTCGATGTAGTCTGTCAGGAAGAACATGGTCTGACTGAACATCAGGGAGAGGATCAGGTAGATCACAAGCCCCACGCACAGGACAGCGGCGCCGGCAAGGAGAAGAGTTACGGACTTCTGACGGTAGCCGCAGATGCAAAGTGTGCTTCCCGGGAGGATACACAGGTAGGTCAGAAGAAGGATCACACCCTGCGCCAGGATCGCACGGTCCGGATGGTGTTTGAAACCGAAGAAAAGATCCTGAAAGCGGATGTCATAGCCTCTGGCGGTATCAAGAGCGGTCTTTAACAGACCGATATTCAGTACCGACAGGATCAGCGAGAGAATAAAGGTCGACAGATAATAAACCACAGTATGGCTGATGCCAAGAGTTTCTACGGTGGCTGAAGTAGCAGTCAGCGGGTTCAGGATGGATGAGGTTCCAAGCACCAGGTCCATCAGATTAGAAGCGACCAGTGTGATCAGGATATAGAGCACATTGATCCCGATAAATGTTCCGTATTTTCCCGAAAGCTGGTTTCGGGTCATTTTTTTCAGTTCCTTTGATGAAATATTCATAAGTTAAATACCCTCCATAAACAATTACATACCGCCCTGGTACATCTCATAAAGCTGCTGATACTGCTGGATGAATTCCGGGAAATTCTGATAGACGGTGACTGCTGCATAAATAAAGATGGCGATACCAAGGCAAAGACCGATACTGGAAAGAATACATCCCAGTCTTGCCTGGGAATCCATCTTATCTCCTTTGCGGGAAAGGAGAGCAAATAAAATACCGAGTGCCCCTACCGGAAAAGAAAGTCCGCTGACCAGAAAGAACAGGGAAAGCGTTCCGGCGGTCATGGAAGCGGAACTGAAAGCATTTCCACGTTTCGGCGGCGGAGTCATCCGCTGTTCCTCCTCCTGCCAGGAGCCGGGATTGGGCTGTTGATTGTTGTACATAATGATAATCCTCCTGTTTTAGAATCAGTAGTATTGTAATATAATGGAAAAACAAATTTGTTTCAATTTTTCAGTTATCTTCCAGTATACCACAGAAGTTCCGGAGTCGAAAGAAGGAAAATCAGAATAAAAATCAGCATTGACAAAGAAACCTGCCTTTTGGTAAGGTAGTACAGGACACAATGAAAGAAAAACGTAACTGTGAACTAGTGGGCAGTTACAAAAGGAGACTATACATGGATATTATTCAGGCATTAACACAGGAATTACAGGTGGAAAAGTGGCAGGTGGAAGCCGCTGTCAAACTGATAGATGAGGGAAACACGATTCCTTTTATTTCCCGATATAGAAAAGAAGCAACCGGTTCCCTGAACGATGAGGTGCTTCGTAACCTGCATGAGAGACTGCTGTATCTGAGAAACCTCGAAGATAAGAAAAAACAGGTACTCTCAAGCATCGAAGAACAGGGCAAATTGACGGAAGAACTGAAAAAAGCGATTCTGGAAGCGCAGACATTGGTAGTCGTAGAAGATCTGTACCGCCCGTATCGTCCGAAGAGAAGAACCAGAGCAACGATCGCCAAAGAGAAAGGTCTGGAACCGCTGGCGAATCTGATCCTGCTTCAGATGACAGACAAGTCCATCGAAGAGGAAGCGGAAAGTTATGTATCCGAGGAAAAAGAAGTAAAAAATGTAAAAGAAGCGATCGCAGGTGCATCGGACATTCTGGCAGAGTCTGTTGCCGATGAAGCAGACTACCGTATCCGGATCCGTAACCTGACTGTAAAATCCGGTTCTGTCGTATCGAGTGCCAAGAAAGAAAACGAGAAATCTGTATATGAAATGTATTATGATTTTGAGGAGCCGATTTCCAAACTGGCAGGACACCGTGTACTGGCACTGAACCGAGGGGAAAAAGAAAAGATTCTGACTGTCAAGATCAATGCACCGGAAGAAGAGATACTCTCCTGGTTAAAACGGCAGGTGATCCGTACCGACAATCCGAATACCACCCCGATTCTGGAAGCAGTTGTGGAGGACAGCTATAAACGTCTGATCGCACCGGCCATCGAGCGGGAGATTCGAAACGATCTGACAGAGAAAGCCGAAGACGGTTCTATTAAAGTGTTCGGAAAGAACCTGGAACAGCTGCTGATGCAGCCGCCAATCGTGGGAAAAGTTGTTCTCGGATGGGATCCTGCATTCCGCACCGGCTGTAAGCTGGCAGTTGTTGACGAGACCGGTAAAGTGCTCGATACAACGGTTGTATATCCGACCGCACCGACCACAGAAGCCAAGATCAAAGCAGCCA
Source organism: Oliverpabstia sp. (assembly GCF_022785585.1). Taxonomy (NCBI): domain Bacteria; kingdom Bacillati; phylum Bacillota; class Clostridia; order Lachnospirales; family Lachnospiraceae; genus Oliverpabstia; species Oliverpabstia sp. The sequence goes on from NZ_JALFPR010000134.1 coordinate 13,230, forward strand.
AAGAAACAGTTAAGAAAATGATTGAAAAGTATCATATCGACCTGATCTCTGTAGGAAATGGTACTGCATGCCGGGAATCTGAGCAGGTAATCGTGGATATGTTAAAAGAAGTACCGACAAAGGTACAGTATGTGATCACCAACGAGGCAGGAGCATCTGTATATTCTGCAAGTAAACTGGCGACCGAAGAGTTCCCGAACTTCGATGTGGGACAGAGAAGTGCGGCTTCCATCGCCAGACGTTTGCAGGATCCGCTGGCAGAACTGGTAAAGATTGACCCGAAAGCCATCGGTGTCGGACAGTATCAGCACGATATGAACCAGAAGAAACTGGGCGAAGCGCTGAACGGTGTGGTAGAAGACTGTGTCAATAAAGTCGGCGTGGATCTGAATACCGCTTCCGCGTCTCTGTTAGAGTATATTTCCGGTATCAGCAAAGCAATTGCAAAAAATATTGTGGCCTACCGTGAGGAAAACGGCCGTTTCACCGACCGAAGAGAACTGTTAAAAGTGGCAAAACTGGGGCCGAAAGCCTTTGAACAGTGTGCCGGTTTCATGCGTATCCAGGGCGGAAAGAATCCGCTGGATGCGACCAGTGTACATCCGGAAAGCTACGAAGCAGTGGAAAAACTCTTTGCCAAACAGGGATTTACGAAAGAACAGTACTTCGGTGACGGACCGACTGCCATCTATATCAAAGATTATAAGAAACTGGCAGAAGAACTGGGAATCGGCGAGATCACCCTTCATGATATCATCAAAGAACTCGGCCGTCCGGGACGTGACCCCCGTGAAGATATGCCAAAACCGATCCTTCGCTCCGATGTACTGGATATGAAAGATCTGAAAGAAGGTATGATCTTAAAAGGAACTGTAAGAAATGTGATCGATTTTGGTGCATTTGTAGATATCGGCGTACACCAGGATGGTCTGGTACACATTTCCCAGATCAGTGACAAATATATCAAACATCCGCTGGAAGTTGTCAGCGTAGGAGATGTTGTGGATGTAAAAGTCATCAGCGTGGATCTGAACAAAAAACGGATCGGTCTGTCCATGCGTGGAATTCGGTAGACGAAGGTGATAAAATCGCAAAAGCGAGTATAAGATAAGAAAAATAAAAGATGCTAACTGTGGAAGAGAATCCACAGCGGGCATCTTTTTTGTTTGGATTTGAATGAATATGATTATATAATACATACATAGAAAAGAACTGAGAAAAGCAGGAGGAAAAAATAAGTAATTGAATATATTGTCAAATGTGATTAAATGTGTTTAAATATACTCAAAGGAGTAAATTATTATGAATACATCAAATATCACAAATTATAAGCCAAAAGATTTTGCTGAACTGTTAGGTGTGTCTGTTAAGACATTGCAACGCTGGGACAGAGAAGGAACTTTAAAGGCAAATCGAACTCCAACTGATAGGCGTTATTATACCTATGACCAGT